>JBGSIP010000863.1:0-3136 GCA_041742495.1 Planctomycetaceae bacterium | reverse complement strand
CGCCACTTTCGCCCCGAACGCGATGTCCGCCACCGTGGTGGGGCGCACTGCACCGGTGAAAGGGTCCAGCGTACGCGGGCTGCCGGTGGAGGTCATTCACCAGGCTGGGCGCGGGGATGTCGCCGCGATTGCCACTGCGTACGGCGCAGCCGGAGTGACTGCCCAGGTGGTTCCGTTTTTGCCCACGCTGACGCAGACGATGGTGACCAGTCATGCCGTTTGCTGCACGGCGGGAGCCACGACACTGGCTGAAACGGCGCTGCTGGGCGTTCCCACAATTGTCGTGCCACTCTCCGCCGCTGCCGACAATCATCAAGCCGACAACGCGCACAGCGAGGCGACTCCCCACCTGCGTTGTGTCTCGGCGTCCCAGTGGCAAACCGCGGAACTGGCAGAGTGGTTGGCCGAGCACTGCGCGGCAACCAGAGGTCACAACCGGCACCCGGTTGTTCCACGTTCCCAATCCACGGCGGCACAAGTTATCGCCGGGGAACTGGTCTGTTGGCTCGACGAGGCTGAATTCGCCTGAGGCCAGCAATGCAGTCGGCGCATAAAAAACGGCGGTCGCTCAAAGAGAGAGCCACCGCCGCCTGAGATCAATTCCATGTCCGCCGAACGCCAACCACTGGCCCATCGCAACTCCGGCAGGCGGCCGTTGTTGCCATGGCCTGAGGCTTAGCGGTAATCGGTATCGCTGTCGATCCGCTCACCGTGATCGGCACCACGCGGCGTCAGCAGTCGCAGGTAAACGGCACTGTCAATGCCTTCGGCGATCGACCCACCGCTGCCGTCACAGAACATGACGTTGATCGAACCGCCGGGATGGTTCGAACTGGGGCGCCAGGCTTGGCCTTGAGCCGATCCAGTCCGCTGGGCGTTGATCTTGGAATCAGCCAGATTGAACGTGGCAGGCGGACTCGTCGGATCGGTTTGCAAGGCGGTCGTGGGCGAACCCGCGGCAGCGCCGATTCCCTGTGTTGTACTGGCAACGTTCGTGCTCGGGACTCCAGCGGTTGTCGTCACGATGCCGACGCCAAAACCAATGTCACCCGAAGCAGCCGACCACCAGTTGCGCGCATTGATGTTTTCAGCCAGCATCAGTGTGCGGCTCACGCCGTCGCCACTCGACACATAATCCAGCGTCATGCGGAACCCATCGTTGCTGTCCCGATGGAACAGGGTCGCCGCACGGGACACTTTCTTGTCGGTGGCACTGAAGGCGGCCGCCGTTGCTTCAGAGTGCCAGTCGATGTTGGCCGCGTTCACGGTGGTATTGCCGTGCGTCACATTGCCCGTGGTGCCCCAGATTTCAGTGTGGGTCGCATTGTCGCGGACAAAGCCCAGGTTGACCTGATAGCTCAGACCGCCTGCCTGTCGATCGTTGTTCACGTCGTCGGGGCAGGTGAAGACCGACAAGCGGGTGAGCAATAGTTGGTCGAGCGAATCAGGCGCCGTGACCGTGGCGGTCCAGTCGGCATCGGTCGCACCGACAATCCGCTTGTACAGACTGGCGTTGTCGAGCATATCCAGGAGGGAAACCGGCCAGCCGAAGGGAACCGAAGCCGCCGGGCTGGTCAGACCATAGGGAGCGTTCGCAGTGACCTGGAACGTTTCATCACCGGCCAGCAGCGGCAGTTTGTTGTTCCGCTGCGACGAGAAGTTCTGCATCGCCAGACCAATCTGGCGAATGCGGTTCAGACATTGCGTCTTGCGGGCGGCTGATCGCGCCTGCTGCACGGCTGGCAGCAGCAGCGACACCAGCATGGCAATGATCGAGATCACCACCAAAAGTTCGATCAGGGTGAAGCCACGGCGTGACCGCAGCGAAGCGTGGAATGGTTTCATGAGTCCCCTCGTCGTCACAGAAATGGTTTGATCTCAACTTTGGGCTGGTCATACCGATGGGTATGGAGCCGCTCACTGATAAGGCCACACACCCGTGGGCTGCCGAACGGCACCCAGTGGCGTCTGACTCTCAACTGTCTGCTGCGTTGCGTTCTTCGTCTGCCTGGATGTTCGTCTGCTAAACTCTGCTGTGTCCCGCCGCTTGCATCTCACCGCTGCCTGCGGGTTGCTGCCCGCAACAGCCGCCTGCCCAAACTCTGGGCCTTGGCCAGTTGGACAGAACGACCACGGGAGAGCCCTAAGTCTCCAGCCCGTCAGCAGATCTGGCCAGTCCAAACTTGATGAAATTTTCGTGGTTTGCTCGCTGGCCCTCCCCCCACACGGTCGCGCCCCCTTGGCCAAGTCCCCCCTGGCAAGGCGACCCACGGTTCCTTGAGACCCGTCGCATCTCTGCCCGATGGTCTGAGCAAGATTGGCGAACCGTCCCACAGAGTCGTTCGACATCATGTCGGCGGCAAGGTTGTGTTGTGTCGAGTGGTGGGAGAGTGTTGCATTATGCCACATTCTCCCGTCCAAGTCGCCGCAATGTCGCACTTCCCGCAAAAAACCGCTGTTGCCCCCGCCCTCACGTCGGCCGCCCGCCGGGAGTGGGCGAATTTCTGTAAGTGCCTGATTCCAAGAGGTTTAGCTCATCTTCTAGGGGCTCAGGTCGAGCCGATAGGTGATGAACTTCTTGTAATCGAACGTCCGTGTCGCAGGGTCATAAGCATCTTCTAGCAAACTGCGGTCCAAAACAAAGAAAGCGCGTTGAGAACTGATAGTTGCCGCCGGAAGTTCCGCACCGATCTGCGTGATGGTGACGTTGGGGTCCACCGTCGAAACCTCGGACACCGCCTCAAAGAACCGCACTTCGATCCAGCAATAGAACACGTTGCTCCGCTGGGTGCTGAGATTGGAGATCTTGGACAACAACCGGTGCCGCGTGTGGTAGTCGACATTCTCGGTACCAACGTCCGCAAACGTCCGAGCCTCGAACAACTGCCGACGACCGGTCGTATCGCTGGCCGAACCGCCCGGTTCTTGCAGTCCATTCTCCGCGAGGTTGGTGGCCGAAATTGGCGTTGCGAACGGCAGATCCCGCAGCAGCGTCTGCTGCAAATCTTGCGCACCCGCATCGGGAACCCCAGAGATGAAGTTCATGGGCCGGAACGGCCGCGAACCGACGGCGCCGGGCAAGGGCACGCTGACGCCAAAGGTCACAAACGATGATGGGTCCAGTCCATCGCGGGCG
>JBGSIP010000862.1:0-2782 GCA_041742495.1 Planctomycetaceae bacterium | reverse complement strand
CCGACTCTGACGGCCCCCTTGATCGATGGTTTTGGCCGCCGACATGACAATCTGCGGATCAGTGTGACAGATCGCTGCAACATCCGGTGCTTCTACTGCATGCCGCTGGAAAACGTGCAGTTCATGCCGAAGTCGCATCTGCTCTCGTTTGAGGAGATGGCCCGGTTTGTGACCTTGATGACGGCCTGCGGTGTCCGCAAAGTCCGCCTGACCGGCGGTGAGCCGCTGGTCAGGAAGAATCTGCCGGAGCTGGTCCGTCTGCTGGCGCAGATTCCCGGGTTGGACGATATTGGCCTGACGACCAACGGCATTTTGCTGGCCGAACAGGCACAGGATCTGTTCGATGCGGGACTGCGTCGACTGAATATTAGCCTCGATGCACTGGACCCGGTGAAGTTTCAGCAGATCGCCCGCCGCGAGGGGCTTGACCGCGTGCTGGCAGGAATTGCTGCCTCGCAACGGGTCGGGTTCTCACCGGTGAAAATCAACGCCGTGGCCATCCGCGGCATGACGGAAACCGAACTGGTGCCGCTGGCGCAACTGGCGCGAGAAACCGGAGTGGAGGTGCGGTTCATCGAGTACATGCCGCTGGATTCTGAACGGGCGTGGGAGCGCGACAAGGTGCTCTTCGGGCGCGACATCATCACCACTTTGTCGCGCGAGATTGCCCCGTTGTTGCCAGTGGCGGGGCATGATCCGACCGTGCCCGCGGTCGACTATGAATTTGCCGATGGGCGGGGACGGATCGGATTGATTGCGTCCGTCAGCCAGCCGTTCTGTGACAGTTGCAATCGCTTTCGCCTGACCGCGGACGGACAGTTGCGAAACTGCCTGTTTTCCCAGGACGAGACCGACATCAAGAGTCTGTTGCGTGGCCACGCCAGTGCCGAGGAAATTGTGGCGGCGGTGCGCGACTCCATCGCCCAGAAGTGGCGAGGTCACGAGATTAACACCGCGCACTTCGTGCAGCCGCTGCGGCCCATGCATTCCATCGGCGGCTGACGCCGACAAAATGCTGCCGGCTGAAGCCGATCAGCAGCGACCGCTCTCCCGCGAGAGCGAGCGGCGGTCACACCGGCGAACTACACCTTCGGCGACTCTTTTTTGCCGCCATCGGGTGACTGAATCGCCTTGTAGACTTCTTCCCGGTGCACGGTGACATGCTTGGGGGCTTCGATGCCCAGGCGGACTTTGTCCCCCTGAATGGCCACCACCATCACCGTAATCGAATCGCCGATGATGATCTTTTCGTCTTGCTTGCGGCTGAGTACCAACATTGCTTCATCCCTTGAATGATTGCCTGTCTCCGGGCATGCGTCCTCGGCAATGTGACCGCCTGCGAATGGATGCCCACAGTGTGGTTTTCCACCGGCCGACAGCTCACGTGCGTGAGTCCGTTCTCGCCCAAGACTAGGCCGCATTCCGACCGATCGGCACTGGTACTTCAGGGAAAGTCGCACCCGTGGACGGGCAATAGGAAAGACGAACCGATTGGTGCGGCTGTGCCGATTAGTCGATCCCTGCCGCCCGCAGCGCGGCCTGCTGGAGTGCCACGCGCGGTGATTGCCAGGCAGACGGCTGGTCGACCTCAGCGGCCCGGTGCGCGGGGGGACTGGATCAGGCGTTTCATTTCGCGGACCGCGGCTTCCATGCCGACCATCAGTGCGCGAGCCACGATGCTGTGGCCGATGTTCAACTCGAAACAATGCGGAATCTGGGCGATGGGAATCACGTTCAGATATGTCAAGCCATGGCCGACATGCAGCCGCAATCCCGCCGCGTGCGCCAGTTCGCCGGCCCGGCACAGGGCAGCCAGTTCCTGAGCCTGCTCGGCGGGGGTGGTGGCATCGGCGTAGCGGCCGGTGTGCAGTTCAACCGCCTTGACCCCGAAATCAACGGCGGCCTGCACCTGCTCGGGAGCGGGATCGATAAACAGGCTCACTTCAATCCCCGCGCCATGCAGGCGATCGCAGCAGGTTTGGACCCGCTGCCGGTGACGGATGATGTCCAAGCCCCCTTCGGTGGTGACTTCCTCCCGTTTTTCCGGCACCAGAGTCGCCTGTTGCGGGGCGATTTCGAGGGCAAAATCGGTGATGGCGGGTTCGATCGCCATTTCCAGGTTGAGACGGCAGCGGACGGTCTGTCGCAACACCCGGACGTCGCGATCCTGGATATGGCGGCGATCCTCACGCAAATGCACGGTGATCTGGTCGGCCCCCCCCAATTCGGCTGCCACTGCGGCCCAGACGGGATCGGGTTCGACCGTGCGGCGGGCCTGCCGGACGGTGGCCACGTGATCAATATTCACCCCCAATTCCGGCATCCGGCAACTCCTCAAGTGGAAGGCAACGTCCGTGGATCTGACGATCTATGGGCCAGACAGGTTACCGCTCCGCGGGGTTCGCGACTATGCAAGTTGACGTTGCTAAACGGCATGCCCTATCTTCCGTGGCTGCTGTGGCGACACGAATGAACTGTCTGCGTGTCTTCCGTCTGGTTTTTGAGAGAAATAGAGCCGGTCTGTCCTATGTCTGACCTGATTCCCCCCCATGGCGGTCTGAGCACGCCCGTCAACTGCACCGTTCCTGCTGACAAGGTTGACGCCTTTCGCGCTGCCGCCGCCGAACTTCCGAAGGTTCCGGTTTCGACCGCCGATCTCTCGACTGTCTACCGGTTTGGGGATGGCACGCTGTCTCCGCTGACCGGCCCAATGGACTCCAAGACGTATCACCAGGTGCTGGACGAGTCGGCGATTGAGCACCACGGCAAGAAGTACGCCTGG
>JBGSIP010000861.1:0-2005 GCA_041742495.1 Planctomycetaceae bacterium | reverse complement strand
AACTGAGCGTGGTGCTGGACGATGGGCTGTTGATCACGCCGACGAATTCGTCGCTGGGCGATCTGGACCCCGCGAAAATTTCCAGACTGTCGGCCGCCGGCGAGCATCTCTCCGGCGATCCTCCGTCCAAGGAAGCGTTTCTGCATCAGTCGGTGTACCGGGTCCGCCCACGCGATCGAGCGATTGTGCACCTGCACTCGACCTATTCCGTGGCCGTGTCTTGTCTGACCGACATTGATCCGGTGAACGTGCTGCCCCCCATCACTGCTTATTACGTGATGCGCGTCGGCAAATTGCCTCTGATTCGCTACTTGCCGCCGGGCGACCGGACCCTGGCCGGTGAGGTGGAACAGGCCTGTCGCGAGTCGCGCGCGGTCCTGCTGGCCAATCATGGCCCGGTGCTGGCCGCGGGGGATTTACCTTCAGCGGTCGCCAGCATGGAAGAGTTGGAAGAAACGGCGCGCCTGTATCTCTTGTTAAAAAACCATCAAACTCGGTACCTGACGCCGGAACAGTGCTCCGAATTGCAAAAACGTTTTCCGTCATCCTGAATGTTGTAGATGCATTATTTGACTTATTGTTTATAATCTTGGAGATGGTCCGGTAGAGGGGTCGGAGATGTTCATTGTGGCAGTTTGGTTTGAGGTCGTACCTGAGCACGCGGCAGAGTTTCGACAGGCTGTGAACCAGCAGGCAGCGAATTCTGTCGAGCACGAACCGGACTGCCACCAGTTCGATGTCTGTGCCGATCCGGCCAACCCCGGTCGCATCTTCCTGTACGAGGTTTACACTTCGGCTGCCGCGTTTCAATTGCATCAGCAGACAGCGCATTTTGCGAATTTTCAGCAGACCGTTGGCCCGTGGATTGCTTCAAAGCAGGTGCAGACCTGGCAGCGAATTGCCTCGGGGAGTGCGGTGGAATCACAGTAGTCCCGGCAGCGAGACACAGCGAGGTGAGCGGTGTCGTCGGAAGACCGCCGCACGTCGCCACAGGGTGCCCCGTCTGACGAACAAACAGTCGTCCGAGTGACACGGAATGGCGAGCACCGCGCGATCACAGCGATGCGGCGTCGGCGGGCCAAAGTTCTTCAGCAGATCGAAAGTTGAAAGACGCGTATGTGTGAGTATCGGATTGCCTTGCTTCCCGGGGATGGCATCGGTCCGGAAGTGATGGATGCCGCGGTGCTGGTGATCAACCGCGCCGTGGCCGCCGTTGAAGGTCTGGCTGTCCACCTGACGTCGCATGAAGCCGGTGCTGAACACTATCGCCGCACAGGCGTGGCGCTGCCCGAGTTGGCCTTGGCCGACTGTCTGGAAGCCGATGCGGTGTTGCTCTCCGCAATTGGTCTGCCCGATGTCCGCGGCGAAGACGGCACCGAAATTCAGCCCGTGATGATGATGGGACTGCGTCGCGCCTTGGACGTGCATTCCGCCATCCGCCCCATCAAGCTCTACCCTGGCGTCAAATCGCCGCTGGCGCACCTCGAACATGGCATCGATTTTGTCGTGGTACGGGAGAATCTCGAAGGTCTATTCGCCTCGTATGGCAAAGGTCGCCGGCAGGGGAACGAATTTGCCGAAGACACGCTGCATATTTCGCGCGAAGGGACCACGCGCGTCTCCCGTTCCGCGTTTGAATTGGCCGCACAGCGGTCGGGGCGTCGCTCGGATGGCAAGTCGCTGGTGACCTGCGTCGACAAGGCCAACGTCTTCCGCAGCTTCGCCTTCTTCCGCGAAGTCTTTTTCGATGTGGCCCGGGAGTATCCGGGGATTGCCGCCGACGCCGCGTATGTCGACGCCATGTCGATGTTCATGGTCCAGCGGCCCGCCACACTCGACGTACTGGTGATGGAAAACCAGTTCGGCGACATTCTGTCCGATCTGGGCGCGGGACTCATCGGCGGTCTGGGAATGGCACCTTCCGGTGAAATTGGCGATCACCATGGACTGTTCCAGCCATCGCATGGCTCTGCCCCGGATATCGCCGGTCGCGGCATCGCCAACA
>JBGSIP010000860.1:0-2510 GCA_041742495.1 Planctomycetaceae bacterium | reverse complement strand
TCGATGGCCTTGTCCAGCCGGGAAGAGAAATCCATACGCCAGGTTTCCAGGTACTCAAGAGATCCGGTGGTGTTCGCATCCGGCCGCAGTCGGTTTCGCAACTGGCGAATTGTAGAAGTGTCTGCCGCGCGTTGTAAACTTTGGCTGCCGCTCACGGAAAGAATGGCCACCCCGGCGCGGGCCACCTGCGAGTGGGTGCCCGTGAGCGCAGCGGAGACATGCGCCGAAACCGTTTCTGCCAGAAACTGTGGTGGACACGCGCAGACAGATTAAGTCTCATATGGGTTGGAACTTCCGATCATTTCAGTCCCCGGGGTAGACTGCTTTTTATGGCATCCACGGAGCGAATTCTGGAGGTGCTGGGTGCCACCTGGGTCTGGTTTGGCGTGATGTTTGCGATGTTGCTGCTGCTGTCGTGGGGAATCTTGCGGTTTAGGAAAGCCCTGCACAGCGAAGACGATCCTGCTGCTGCCACCCACGAGATCCTGACCCATGTCCGCGAATTGCATTTGCGGGGTGACCTGACAGAAGTCGAATACCGATCCATCAAGAACAGGGCTGCGGCGCACGTCGACCTGACTCCGCGTCCAGCCACAACCCCTGCCTGTACGGCCGATGGCACTTTGCCTGCCGGCAGCTTCGGAGAGACGGTGCCGACCGTACAATCGGAACCTTCGGCATCCGGATGTGCCGAGGCAACCGGCAGCGGTCCAGTTGACGATGAAAGTGCTGCAGCAGAGAACTCAGGCGGATAACTCATGAGCGTGCCGGGACTGGGATCGCGTGTCGGCCCGGTACCACGGAGCGAGACATTCCGCTGACGTGAGACAATGAGAGGCGCGGGGATACGCCCAGGCGTGCCCGGCAACCGATACAGAAGCGGCAACAGGCTGATCTGTCCATGACGCAGGCAGCAAGAACGTTCCCCAGGCGAGAGTGTGGAGTAGCGGAATGGCACGGAGGCATTCCGCTGTTGATGCTCTGAATCGCGGGACAAAGCCCCGATTCATCTCTCGCAGATCGACAACGGTGAAGGATTCCGAATGACCTCCGGCAAGGATTTCATGACAGGTAAGCGGACGGCCGGCACGAAGAAGCATGCCAACTGTTCCTTCTGTCGCAAAAGCTATCGCGAAGTCGGTCCGCTCGTGGAAGGACCGGATGACGTTTATATCTGCGGCAACTGCATCGACCTGTGTCACTCGATTCTGGACCAGGAAAAGAAGCGTCGCGGCACCGGTCGCTCGCTGTTTGCCAACGTGCCTGCGCCCCGGGAAATTGTGGCCCATCTGGACGAGTACGTCATTGGGCAGACCCGCGCCAAGAAAATGCTCTCTGTGGCGGTGCACAATCACTACAAGCGACTGATTGTGGGTGCCGACGCCGAACGGGACGTCGATATCGACAAGTCGAACATCCTGATGATTGGCCCGACCGGCAGCGGGAAGACCCTGCTCGCCAAGACGCTGGCGAAGTTTTTGCAAGTGCCGTTCGCCATTGGCGACGCGACGACGCTGACGGAAGCGGGCTACGTCGGCGAAGATGTCGAGAATCTGCTGCTGAAGCTGCTGCATGCCGCCGACTTCGACATTGAAGCGGCCCAGCGGGGCATCATCTTCATCGACGAAATCGACAAGATCGGTAAGACCAGCCAGAACGTCTCGATCACGCGGGATGTCTCCGGCGAAGGCGTGCAGCAGTCGCTGCTGAAAATGCTGGAAGGGACCGTCGCCAACGTGCCGCCGCAAGGGGGACGCAAGCACCCGGAGCAGCAGTACATTCAGATCGACACGACCAACATCCTGTTTGTGGTTGGGGGCACGTTTGTCGGCTTGGAAGACATCGTGGCCAAGCGGTTGGGCAAGAAGGTCATCGGGTTTGGGACGGAAGTCCGCGTGCACGACGAGCAACGGACCCGGAACGACCTGTTGGCTCAAGCCACTGTCGAAGACATCATGGAGTTTGGGCTGATTCCGGAACTGGTGGGTCGCCTCCCCGTGATCAGCACGCTGCAGGAACTGGGTGTCGATGACATGGTTCGCATCCTGGTCGAACCGAAAAACGCTCTCATCCGGCAGTTCCAGAAGCTGTTTGAGATGGAGAACGCCAAGCTCGAATTCACCGACGGCGCACTGCGGGAAATTGCCCGGATTGCCGCCGAACGGGAAACGGGAGCCCGCAGCCTCCGCAGCGTCGTGGAAGGGGTCATGTTCGACCTGATGTACGAACTGCCGGAATCCGGACGGGGTCGCCGGTATGTGCTGACTCCAGAAATGGTTCGCGGAGAAGAAGCCATGCGTCCCTGCGATGACTCGCAGGCGGCGTGAGTCTCTGGCTGCGGGATCGGCGGAAGTCCGGCCCTGCCGCAAAGTTTTGGACAATCGCGGGCGGTGTTCCTCCAGGGATGCCGCCCGCTTTTTTTTGTTGGCTGCGGCGTGGTTGTCGGCGGCGGGCTCAATCTGTGGGGGGGGTCGTGGATCGACTCCCCTGGGGGAGTGCTCACGATCATC
>JBGSIP010000859.1:0-2048 GCA_041742495.1 Planctomycetaceae bacterium | reverse complement strand
CAAGAAGCCGCTCGTCGTCTCCATGGGCAACGTGGCCGGCAGCGGCGGCTACTACGTCGCCTGCGGTTCCGACACGATCTTCGCCGCAGCCAATCAATCACCGGTTGCCGACCACTGACATAACCGCCGCTGGCCCCGCCCAGCGCCTTACCCAGCGTCCCGGTGATGATGTCGACGCGATCCATGACGCCGCAATGCTCGTGTGTGCCCCGCCCCAAGGGGCCCAGAAATCCTGCCGCGTGACAATCGTCCAACATCACCAGGGCGTCATAGCGATCTGCGAGAGCACAAATCTCGTCGAGCCGCGCGATCGAACCGTCCATCGAGAACACGCCGTCGGTGGCGATCATCCGGAAGCGGGCCCCGGCGGCTGCCTGCAACTGCTGCTCCAATTCGGCCATATCGTTGTTGGCATATCGGTACCGCTGCGCCTTGGACAATCGGACGCCGTCGATGATGCTCGCGTGATTCAACTGATCGGAGATAATCGCATCCTCCGCAGTCAGCAGCGTTTCAAACAGCCCGCCGTTCGCATCAAAACAGGAGGAATACAGGATCGTGTCTTCGGTTCCCAGAAAGCGCGCAAGCCGGGTTTCAAGTTCGCGATGGAGCGTTTGAGTTCCGCAGATAAACCGCACCGACGCCAGCCCGTAACCCCAGTCTGCCAATCCGCGCTGCGCGGCAGCGGTGATGCGCGGATCTTGTGCCAGCCCCAGATAGTTGTTGGCACACAGGTTGAGGACCGAACGGCCATCCGCCACCCGGACGTGCGTCCCCTGCCGGGAAGCAATCAGGCGCTCGGTCTTGAGCAGGCCATCTGCTCCTAACGCCGCAAGCTGCGCCTGCACGTACTGAAGAAATCGATCGCTCATACGCCGGCCCACTGTAGAATGATTTTTCCGGAGTTCCCCGTTTCCATCAGCTCCAGCGCGGCCTGAAACTCCGTGTAGGGCAGACGATGGGTGATCACGGGGGAGATGTCGAGCCCCCCCTGCAACATCACCGTCATGGCATACCACGTTTCGTACATCTCGCGCCCGTAAATGCCCTTGATCGTCAACATGTTGAACACCACTGTGTTCCAGTCGATGGCGATCGGTTCCGCCGGAATGCCGAGCATGGCCACTTTGCCCCCGTGAGCCATATTGGCCAGCATGTCCTGAAACGCCGATGGATGGCCAGACATTTCGAGGCCGACGTCAAAGCCCTCCTTCATTCCCAGTTCACGCTGAACATCGGCCAGCCGTGTGGTCCGCGCGTCGACGACCCGTGTGGCCCCCATCCGTGCCGCCAGCTCCAGCCGAAAGGGGTGTACGTCGGTAATCACGATATACCGCGCGCCGGCATACCGCGCAATCGCAGCAGCCATGCAGCCAATGGGACCGGCCCCCGTGATCAGCACGTCTTCCCCCAGCAGCGGAAACGACAAGGCGGTATGAACCGCATTGCCAAAGGGATCGAAGATCGAGGCGGTATCGCGGTCAATCTGATGATCGTGGTGCCAGACGTTGGACATCGGCAGCGCGATGTACTCCGCAAAGGCGCCGGGCCGATTGACGCCCACCCCTTGCGTGTGCGCACACAGATGCCGGCGACCGGCCAAACAGTTGCGGCAGCGTCCGCACACCACGTGCCCTTCACCGCTGACAACATCGCCGCTGCGAAAGTCGGTGACATTCGATCCCACTTCCACAATTTCGCCCACAAATTCGTGGCCCACGACCATCGGCACGGGGATCGTGCTGCGCGCCCACGCATCCCACTTGAAGATGTGCAGATCGGTGCCGCAGATTCCGGTGCGATCCACGCGGATGAGCACATCGTTGATGCCAATCGCCGGTTCGGGCACGTCCGCCAGCCACAAGCCCCGTTCTGCATGCTGTTTGACGAGTGCCTTCATCGATCTGTTGCCTTCATCGGAATGCTGACTGCGCGTGGTTCGCTCTCATCCCGGCGAGTCCTGTTTCTCCGAACGAGGTGAATTGTGTTTGGCGCGTGAGACGCCGCTCAAGCCATCTCGCGGACCGATGTGTCCGCGAGCACATCTG
>JBGSIP010000858.1:0-8633 GCA_041742495.1 Planctomycetaceae bacterium | reverse complement strand
AGGCCACGGACGGCGATCGCTCGGTTGCGTCATTGCGCGGCATTGGTGCGGGAGCTGGCACTGGCGCAGGGGCGGGCACCGGATTCGAGAGTCCCTGCACGCCTGGCAGGTTCAATGCTGGAATCCAACCTAGCGGGACCGTGACTCCCGTGATCCAGCGGGCCTCTGAACTCGCCAGGAATGCGACGGCGGCCGCGACGTCGTGCACATTGCCTACTCCCAGCGGATGGGAAGCAGCAATGAGCTGACGGGCCTGCTCGTCGAGTGCGTCGATGTGGCGATGCGTCATGGGCGTGTGCACCATCGCCGGGGCGATGGCGACCACCCGCAGGCCCCGCGGGGCAAGCTCCAACGCCAGCGACTGCGTAAAGCCAATCAGCCCAGCTTTCGACGCACTGTAAGCGGCGTAGCCCGCGGAGCCGACCATCCCGAGCGCTGACGCCAGATTGATAATCGCCCCGCCGGGTTCAGCCAGATGTGGCAGCACGGCCTGGGTGCAGCGAATGGCCCCATTCAGATTCACATCCAGGAGCCGGGTCCAGTCTGCTTCGGCGGTCGATTCCAGCGGTTCAGCAATGTCGATACCGGCATTGTTGACGAGGACGTCGACCTTACCGAATTCGCCCATGCAGTCATCGAGAGCCTGCTGAATGTCCGCGGTACTACAAACGTCGCAGCGGGACCAGACATAGTCGATTCCCAAGCGATCCAGCCGCTTCAACAATCGGGTTGGCTTATCGAGCCCCCAAAGTGCCAGGGCGGCCCCTTCGGAGGCAACCCGCTCGGCAATCGCGCCGCCAATCCCCCGGTCATTGGGACCGGTGATGACGACCACCGCATCTCGAAAACGCAGCGAACTCTCTGCCATGCGAACGTGTCCAGACCCTGAAAATCGACTCTGCAGCGGATCGACTGGAGTCCGGCCGCACCTCGCGCAGAACTTGCACAAGCGGGCGGCCCATCAACGCGGGACGAAGCCGAATCCAGCATGTTCGCATTGTTAAAAAACTGTGTCGGAAAATTCAACTGCCCAGCAGGTGTTCACCTGCGGAACCCCAAGTGGGTCAAGACCGCAATCGGACATCTTGACCGACGCCCTCACAACACGATCCCCGGTCACAGAAATCGACTCGCGGGTAGCGTACGCTGCCTTCAACTTTGGCGGCGATAAAACGGGAGCGGCACGACGGTGGCGTTGACGCCACTGCCTCGCACATCCACCTGCAACCGCGTGCCCGGTTGCCCGTGCTCCGCCAACACGTATCCCATGGCGATCGTGCGATCAAGAGTCGGCGAAAACGTGCCCGAGGTCACTTCGCCCACGGTTGTTCCGTTTTGCACAATGGCAGCATGCTGCCGGGCAATCCGTTTGCCTTCCAACTCCAGGCCAATCCGTACTCTCCGAGGACCGGTTTCGGAAATTTGGGAAATCGCTGTGCGTCCGGGAAACGGCGCGGCCTTGAGTCGCACACCAAACTTCAGGCCAGCCGTAATGGGATCGATGGTTTCGTCCAGTTCGTGACCATACAGCGGCATGCCAGCTTCCAGCCGTAGCGTGTCGCGAGCGCCCAAGCCGGTGGGCACCACGCCGTGCGACGCGCCAATGGCAAGCGCCGCCTCCCAAAATGGCACCGCGGAGTCCGGCGGAAGAATAACCTCAAACCCATCTTCGCCCGTGTAGCCTGTGCGGCTCACCATCACGGGCACGTCGCCCCACTGCGTCATCGCGCACTGGTAATAACCCAGCGCTGTGACTGCGGGATTGAGCATCTCGGCGATGATTGCCAGCGCTGCCGGCCCCTGCAACGCAATCATCGACGAACTGAGCGTTTCGTCCCGCTGCGTCAGATCCGCAACCTGTGGCTGCTGAGCCAGCCAGTCGAGGATCTTTTCTCGATTCGACGCATTGACCACTACCAAGTACGCATCGGGGAGATGATAGACCAGCACATCATCCAGAATGCCGCCCACATCATTCGTGACGAGCGCATATCGCACCTGCCCCGGTTGGATGGCCGTGACATCGTTGGTGACAAACTGGTCGACGGCCTGCCGCGCACCCGCGCCGCGAAAATACAGCCGCCCCATGTGCGAAATGTCGAACAAACCGGCCCGAGTGCGAACCGCCTCATGCTCCGCCACGATGGTGGAGTATTGGATGGGCATCAGCCAGCCCGCAAAATCGACCATCCGGCCACCGTGCGCGGTGTGCCATGCCGTGAGTGCAGTTTCCAGCATGACAATTTCCAGCCGTGTGAAGAAAGCTCGTGAAAGCGCCAGAACGAACTGAGCCACAAACCTCGCAGGTCATTACCCAGCGGCTGGCCGAAACTAATCCGCAGTGACGGCGGAAGCTCGCACAAACTCGCGGTTAAGTCGGGCGATGTTCGACAGGTCGATGCCCGCCGGGCATGCCGCTTCGCATTCCTTGGTGTTGGTGCAGCCGCCGAAGCCCTCTTCGTCCATCTGGGCGATCATGTTCAACACACGCTTGTTGCGCTCGGGTTCCCCCTGCGGCAGCAGCGCCAATTGGGACACCTTGGCCGACACAAACAGCATCGCGGAGGCGTTCTTGCACGCAGCCACACAGGCACCGCAGCCAATGCATGTGGCGGCATCAAACGCAAGGTCCGCGTTTTCCTTGGGGATCGGCACCGCGTTCCCGTCGGGTGCGCTCCCCGTATTGACTGACACAAAGCCGCCTGCCTGCATGATGCGGTCAAACGCCGAGCGATCAACAACCAGGTCACGCAGCACCGGAAAGGCCTTGGCCCGCCACGGTTCGATCACAATGGTGTCGCCGTCGCGAAACTTCCGCATGTGCAGTTGGCACGTGGTGGTCTCGCGTTCGGGCCCGTGAGCCTGACCATTGATGAAGACGCCGCACGACCCGCAGATGCCTTCGCGGCAGTCGTGGTCAAACGCGATGGGATCCTGCCCTTCGCTGATGAGCTTCTCGTTGAGCACATCGAGCATCTCCAGGAAGGACATGTGCTCGGAAATCTTCTGCAGGCGGTACGTCCGAAACTCCCCGGGGGAATTCGGGCTCGACTGTCGCCAGATCTTCAACGTCAGGTTCATCGAAAGGCCTTTGGCTGCGGATTCAGAATTCCAGGCGATGTGAGCAAGAGGGCCGCGCTAGACGCGGCCACACCGTGCGGCGAGCGGGTCTACTTGTAGCTGCGGGTGCTGGGGGTCACCGCTTCAAATTCCAGCGTCTCCTCGTGTCGCACGGGAAGCTGGTGTTCTCCGGTAAACTGCCAGGCAGCCACGTGCTGGAACTGATCGTCATGCCGCAGGGCCTCTCCGTCCGCCGTCTGATACTCCTCACGGAAGTGGCCCCCGCAGGATTCGTTGCGGGCCATGGCGTCGCGGGCCAGCAGTTCGCCAAATTCCAGGAAGTCCGCCACTCGACCAGCCCGCTCCAGTTCCTGATTGAACTCCTCGCCAATCCCCGTCACCCGCAGATTGTTCCAGAACTCTTCCCGCAGGGTCTGGATACGGCTGATAGCCTCCTGCAACCCGCTGGCAGTCCGCGACATGCCGCACTGATCCCACATGATGTGGCCCAGTTCGCGATGGAAACTGTCTGCCGAACGACGGCCGTTGGAAGCCAGCAGCCGGTTGACGCGTTCCCGCGTGTCGACCAGCGTCGACTTGAAAGCCGGATGATCCGCAGTGACCTTCGGCAATCCCGTCGATGCCAGATAGTCGCTGACGGTGTACGGAGCCACAAAATATCCGTCCGCCAGTCCCTGCATGAGTGCCGAAGCCCCCAGCCGATTGGCACCGTGGTCCGAGAAGTTCGCTTCACCCAGCACAAACAGACCGGGGATGGTACTTTGCAAGCGATAATCGACCCACAGCCCCCCCATCGTGTAATGGACGGCAGGATAAATGCGCATCGGGCGGTCATACGGATTTTCATCCGTAATCTTGTGATACATGTCGAACAGGTTGCCGTACTTGGCGGCGATCACGTCTTTGCCGTCGCGACGGATGGCATCTCGAAAATCGAGATACACCGACATGCCGCTGGCTCCGACGCCAAAGCCCGCATCACAGCGTTCCTTGGCCGCGCGCGAGGCAATATCGCGAGGGACCATATTGCCGAACGCCGGGTAGCGTCGTTCGAGGTAGTAGTCGCGATCGTCATCAGGAATGTCGGCGGGGGAACGTGCGTCCCCCGCTTGTCGCGGCACCCACACACGTCCGTCATTCCGCAAGCTTTCGCTCATCAGCGTCAGTTTGGACTGGTAATCCCCCGAGACGGGAATGCACGTGGGGTGGATCTGCGTGAAGCAGGGGTTGGCGAAATAGGCACCGCGCTTGTAACACCGCCAGGCCGCCGTGACGTTGCAGCCCTTGGCATTGGTGGACAAGTAATAGACATTGCCATAGCCGCCAGTACACAGCAGCACCGCGTGAGCCGAATGCGTTTCGAGTTCACCGGTGACCAGGTTGCGGGCGATGATGCCACGGGCGACACCGTCGGCGACAACCACGTCGAGCATTTCGCGGCGGGCGAGCAACTTGGCACGCCCCAGGTGCACCTGCCGGTTCAAGGCGCTGTAAGCCCCCAGCAACAACTGCTGTCCGGTCTGTCCACGCGCATAAAACGTCCGCGAGACCTGAGCCCCGCCGAACGTGCGGTTCGACAGCATGCCACCATATTCGCGGGCGAATGGCACTCCCTGCGCGACGCATTGATCAATGATACTGGTGCTGACTTCGGCCAAACGGTAGACATTCGCTTCCCGGCTGCGGAAATCCCCCCCCTTGATCGTGTCGTAAAACAACCGCCAAACGCTGTCGCCGTCATTCTGGTAATTCTTGGCCGCGTTGATGCCACCCTGTGCAGCAATGCTGTGGGCTCGGCGGGCTGAGTCCTGAAAACACAGCGCCGTCACCTGATAGCCCTGCTCGGCCAGCGACGCAGCTGCCGACGCGCCCGCCAGGCCGGTCCCCACGACCAGCACATGAAACTTGCGCTTGTTGTTGGGGGCAACCAAATGCAGGTGCGCCTTGCACTCGCTCCATTTGCGTTCCAACGGGCCGTCGGGAACGCGCGACTGCAGAACACTGGGTATCGCAATGCTCATCGAACAGATTCCCCTGAGGGTCAACAACGCTCAATGCCGCCCTGCGATCAGCCGCGATCGCAACAACGGCCGGCTGTTCAGTGACTGACGTGACAAAAGCCGAAGTCCGCAACACATCCACGCGAAACGATCGCAATTCAACCCCAGCTGCCTGCCTGCACCACTCGGTGCACGGAGATTCGCCCGCTGCCTGCAGACGCAGATGATCATGGTGGGCCACACACGAGCGGACCACCACGGTGCGTCAATGCGTCGCAGATTCGGCAGGAGTCGCGACGGCGGCAGGCGCGGTAGGAACGTCTTGCGTTCCCGCCCAGAACGGAAAGCTGGCGAATCCCAGACCGACCGCAATTGAAAACGCCAAACCGAAGTACTTGATGTACGGCGAATAGCGGGGATGACTCACGCCCAATGTCTGGGAAGCGCTCCAGAAGCCGTGCGACAAATGCCAGCCCAGCAGAATGCAGCCCACGACATACAGAATGGCGCTGGCCGGATCCTTGAGGATAATGATCGCCTTTTCGGCCGGCGTGCGATTGGCAGTGGCCTCCGCCAGACGCACTTCAAACGTGAAGTCCGCCAGATGCCACAGCAAGAACACCAGCACGATGATCCCGGATAAAAACATCCAACTGTGCGCCGCAAGTTCCACCGGGAATCCGCCGCCGTCCTGCTTGGATCGTTTCACGGCGTACGTCACCGGGCGGGCCTCGCGATTGTCGCGGTCGGTCGTGAGGGCATAAAAAATATGCGCCCCAAACAACACCACGAGCCCTACTTCTGCCGTCTTCACCAGCCATTCCTGCGAATGCAGGTGATGGGCGTAGGCGTTGTAGTATTCGGGACCGATGTACAACAGCAAATTGCCACCCAGATGTGCCACCAGGAAGAGGCACAACAGCAACCCGCTGGACGCCATGACGATCTTCTTGAAGATCGAAGAGGGCCCGCGCTTCACCGGATCACTCACTCCAGCCTCCCTCGGCGCATGATGTCGTTCAATCGCTGCCTGTCACCCGCACCGGGCGAATGACCCCACCGCTCACACAAACTGTGTCTCCGACGCTGAAGCTCGGACGCACAATCAAGGCCACAAAAACAACGTCACAGAAAAAAGGCCTGCGTGTGGCCTCCCTCCGCGTTTGGATCAGGCGACTCAGGCTCGCCCGTGCCCAGCCAGTGGTCGGGCACGCCGCATTCGTCGACCGATTATAGGGGGGAATGACAGGTCAGCAACTTGCCCGGAGCACACCAAATTCGGGGATTCACACTGTGTCAAATTGTGTTGTCAGCAGGTGATTCACCGGCACACGGAACACGCACACGGCGTTTGATCTGCCGTTCCGCCCCCCGGGCGGCGAGTGCAAGCCCCGCCAGCCCGCGGACCACTAAGCATTCACGCAATCTCCGCAGCGAAAATTCTGCTCTCATGGCGAGACGTCGCACGTCCCAGTACGCTGGCCGGCAGCCCAAATACGACTTCAACGCGAGATGTGGATGTCAGTGGTTGTTGGAATTTCTGCCTGGTATCACGATTCCGCAGCCGCGATTGTGGTGGACGGACAAGTGGTGGCCGCGGCCCAAGAAGAACGCTTCTCGCGCCGCAAACATGACGATCAATTTCCGCAGGCTGCCCTTGCCTATTGCCTGCAGACTGCCGGGGTCACCACCGCCGATGTCGACTGGATCGGCTTCTACGAAAAGCCCTGGCGCAAGTTCGACCGCTTGATGCACACGTTCGTGGCCGAGGCTCCGTTCGGCTGGCCAGCCTTTCGCGCGGCGATTCCCTCGTGGCTGGAAACAAAGCTCTTTCTGCGTTCACGACTGCGTCGCGAATTCCCGGGTGTGGCCGGACATCGGTTGCTGTTTGCCGAACACCACGAGTCACACGCGGCGAGCGCCTTCTTCCCTTCCCCCTTCGCCGAAGCGGCCATTCTCACCGTGGATGGCGTGGGGGAATGGGCGACCGCCAGCATCGCTCACGGCCGGGATCAGCAGGTTCACATGCTCCGTGAACTGCGATTCCCGCATTCGCTGGGCCTGCTGTACTCCGCCGCCACGGCACACTGCGGATTTGCCATCAATGACGGGGAATACAAACTCATGGGGCTGGCTCCTCTGGGTGAGCCAAGATTTGTGGATGCCCTGCGAGAACACGTCTTGGAACTTGCCACGGATGGATCGTTCCGCCTGAACCTGAGGTCGCTGGGATATACCCGCACGTTGCGAATGATGACGCCGGAGTTCACGCGGCTGTTTGGCCCTGGTCGGCAACCGGGCGAGCCGATCGCGCCACACCATCGGGATCTGGCGGCGTCGATACAGGTGTTGACCGAGCGGGTTTTGCTGGCGATGGCTCAACACGCACAGGAACTGACCGGCCAGCGATCGCTCTGCCTGGCAGGGGGAGTCGCTCTCAACTGTGTCGCCAACAGCCGACTGTTGCGCGACGGTCCATTTGATGAGCTTTGGATTCAACCCGCTGCCGGGGATGCGGGAGCTGCCCTGGGCGTCGCGCTGCTCATCCAGCATCAATTGCTGGGAACCCCGCGGCGGCTGGTCAGGCCAACGACGGCGGGATCTGCTCCCGAGGGATGCGCGATACCCACAGCCGACAAACTGGGGAGTCTCCTGGGGCCGCACTTCTCGCAGCCGGCAATTGAAGCGGAATTGACGGGCCTGACCATCCCCTTCACCGTGGCCACGGACGAGCAGTTGTATCAGTCCGCCGCGCAGCGACTGGCGGCAGGAGACATCATCGGCTGGTTTCAGGGGCGGATGGAATTTGGGCCGCGAGCGCTGGGCAATCGCAGTATTCTGGCTGACCCGCGGTCGCCTCACATGCAGGCGCGGCTGAATGAGAAGGTGAAATTCCGCGAATCGTTTCGGCCGTTTGCACCTGCAGTCCTGCAGGCCAAAGCCCACGAGTGGTTCGATCTCCCCAGAGGGGCTGACAGTCCTCTCATGCTCCTCACCGCCCAGGCACGCCAGACTTTGCTCCCTGCGGTGACACACGTGGATGGATCGGCCCGGGTGCAGACCGTCACGGCGGCGAGCAACCCGCGATTCTGTCGGTTGCTGCAAGCCTTCGAGGAACAGACCGGTTGCCCGGTGCTGGTCAATACCAGCTTCAATGTCAGTGGCGAGCCGATTGTCTGCACACCGACCGATGCGTGGCGATCCGCTCGGCGAGCCGGGCTCGACTGGCTGGCCATTGGCAATTGCATCTTGCAACCGCGTGCCGCGACTCCGGATCAAGCAACGATCAGCTCAGGCGAAAAAGAATCCAGACCGCAACACGCTACCGCGTGGTCCGCCGTTCCGTCTGCCACTCAGGCCCGCTGGTTTGCCGCGGGGCAACTGCCGTTCGGGGGGCTGATTGTCTGGCGATTGTCGATCGAAGCTCCCGCGGCGACGATCCTGCTGGCAGCCAGCCTCGTCGTCGCCGTGGCCGGACAAATCTGGCCGATCGCCATCCGGCCGCTGTACTCCGCCTGGATGCTTGCCTGTCGCCCGCTCGCCGCGGTCATC
>JBGSIP010000857.1:0-1975 GCA_041742495.1 Planctomycetaceae bacterium | reverse complement strand
TTGGCAGTCTGCGGCCGCCTCAGGCGGCGGAATGGCTCACCGCCGCCTTGCAGGATGCGGATGGCGGAGTCCGCAAGATGGCCGGCGAAGCGTTGAATGCGATGGGCCTGGCCGGTTTCGTCGACACCGAGGATCCCTTCGCGGATGTTCCGCATTTCGCAGACGAATAGCCGGCCCGCGAACCCCGCGCAATGCAAACGGCTCGCAGCCGGCACGGGCCTCCTCCGGGGGGAAACGAGGGCCACTGGGGCGATGACGGGCAGGTTCCGGCCGCATCCGCTATCGTCTTGGGGTCTGCGGGATCGTCTCTCATGATGGTGTCTGGGTGGACATCGCTATTCGACCCCGGCATCCGCGAGGCAGGCTCCCGATCGAGAGAGGTGACATGACGCGTGTACCGCCGCGAGTGGGAATCGCCGTTGTGATCGAGCAAGGTCACGCGCTGGTCGGCGTGCGCCCGGCCAAGGCCACGCTGGCGGGACTGAGCGAGTTCCCGGGGGGCAAGGCCCATCGCGGGGAATCGTCGGTGGCGACCGCAATGCGAGAGTGCTGGGAAGAGACCGGACTGGTGATTTCCGTCGACGATATCCTCTGGCAGACCGAGCATCGCTATGCGTACTCGGTGATCGACATCAGCTTTCATTTGTGTCGGCTGCACAAGTTTCCGTCAGGGGCCCCCCTGCCCGCACCGACTCCCCCTTTCCGGTGGGTACCCTTAAGCGAGTTGGCATCGCTGGAGTTTCCGGAAGCGAACCAGGTGGTGCTGCAACTGCTGGCGGAACGCTTCCCGGGCCCGTTGTCACCAGATTCGGCGTGAACGCAAAGCAGTCTGGCGATTCGCGATCGCGATAGACGCAGCGCGGTCACTCAGCCTGCGGTGCGCGAGCGGGCGGCATTCTGCAATGCATCGCGATATTCGGGGGGCAGCCGTGCGCCGGTCCACCAGTTGGGTTCCCCGGAATAGACCCAGACATAGTCCTCGGTGTGCGTCAGAGCCCACGTGAGTGTTTGTTCCAACTGCAGCGGCGAAAAATAGTTTCGCGTGTGATCGACGGGATCCCAGACGTGCCCGTCGAGATTGAAGTCGGTCCAGATACCAAAGCCGGGCTCGAAGTGCTGACGATAGCGGTCGGGCACCGCCGTCCACGCCAGCGCAGTCGTCTGCATGGTCTGCCGGGCGTCGACGAATTCCTGCTCGCTGCGATACCCGTACGAGTACTCCCAGCCGTCAACCAACCGCGTGCGACCCCGGCAGGCATCCAGCAGTCCATCCAGAAAATCGGGGAGCAGGCCGTAGTCCCGTTCCAGCCTCGTGGCGTCTCCCTTGGGCTGTCCGGCGCGATAGGCAAACGGCACGATAATGACCGGGTCGGCAAATTCTCGCTGGACCGCTGCGAGCCATTCGGCACCGCGCTGCCGCAGCAGCCGACCGCAAGCGGCAAAACTGTTGGCTTCGGCCATCGCCAGCGTGCGATAGGAGAACGGAGTGTCGACGTATTGCTCGGTATCAAAGAGCAAGCCGCTGCAGCCGGACCGCGCGGCCAGCCCCGCCATCACGGCCATGTTCTGCAACACGGTTTGCCAGCCCCGTTCGTCTTCCCAGTCGACATCGCCGGGGGTGACATTGACCCGCAGAAAGCGTTCGGTCAGCCGCGTTCCCACCAGTGACTGCAGATCGGTTTCGGCCTGGCGAAATCCGTGGCGGGGAATCGGGCGATTGCTCCACAGATCCCACACCACCTGGCGTTGATCGTCGCTGACGGCAGCCAGCACTAGTCCATCGAAGGGGAGTTGCTCCATCGAGGCCCGGTTTTCGCGCACGTAAGCGGTCGTGGGCTCCACTGCCGACCATTCGATGAGTTTGCCCCGTGGGCGGGGCGCAGCAGCGGAATCGGCAGCGGTGCCGGACGGCGCAGACGTTGTCTGCGCCCAGATAGGCGAGACCGCTGACAACAGCGGCAGGTTCGCCGCGGCC
>JBGSIP010000856.1:0-1926 GCA_041742495.1 Planctomycetaceae bacterium | reverse complement strand
GCGACTGCGGGCCTGGCTGGGTCGGATGAGCTCGGTCGAGCTGCCTAATCCCGCGTGAAAAAGAACTACCTTCTGGATACCAATGTCCTGCTGCATGATCCCAACTGTCTGGTCAGTTTTCAGGACAACAACATCCTGATTCCGATCGAGGTCATCGAGGAGATCGATCGGTTCAAGCGAGAGTCGACGGAGTTGGGCAGGAATGCGCGGACGGTTTCCCGGATGCTGGATGCGTGGCGTGCCCGCGGGCATTTGGGCGATGGAATTCAGCTCCCGGGCGGGGGGCTTTTTCGGATTATCTTCGAGAAGCAGGCGCTGATGCCGGCCCAAGCGGTGGTGAATGGCGTCTCGCGGAGCGTCGACAACCGGATTCTGGCGCGGGCGTTGAGCGTGCGCGACGCTGAGCCGTCCCTGCCACTGGTGGTGGTGACGAAGGACATCAACCTGCGGCTGAAGGCCGACGCGTTGGGTCTTCCGGCGGAGGACTACGAGACGGACCGGGTTCAGTTGTCCGAACTCTACAGCGGCATCATTGAGATGGCGGCCACGGCGGAGATGCTGGCCAAGTTCAAGGCGGACCAGGAATTGCCGCTTCCGGAGGGTTCCAAATATCTGCCCAACGAGTACTGCACGTTGTTGGATGACGCGCATCCGAAGCGGAGTCTGCTGACGAAGGTGGATGCGGCGGGGGGGCGCTTGGTGCCCATCCTGGACTCCCGGGACGGGGTGTGGGGAATCCGACCGCGCAATCGGGAGCAGCATTTCGCATTCGATGCGTTGCTCGATGACCGGATCAAATTGGTCACGCTCATGGGTAAGGCCGGCACGGGGAAGACGCTGATCGCGCTGGCCGCGGCGCTTCGGAAGACGGTGGTGGACCGCGAGTTTCGGCGTGTTCTGGTGGCTCGCCCGACGGTGTCGATGGGCAAGGAGATCGGGTTTCTGCCGGGCACGCTCGAGGAGAAGCTGGGGCCGTGGATGCAGCCGATCCATGACGCTCTGGAGTTGCTGAGCGATTTAAACATGGGTCAGGAGAGCCGTCGATCGGTCGACCTGATGCGGAGCGGGAGCATCGTCGTGGAGGCCCTGAGCTACATTCGTGGCCGGAGCATTCCGCATCAGTTCATGATCATTGATGAGGCCCAGAACCTGACTCCGCTGGAAGTGAAGACCATCGTGACCCGGGTGGGACAGGGGACGAAGATCGTGTTCACAGGGGATCCCTGGCAGATCGACAACCCGTACGTCGATTCGAGTTCGAACGGTTTCGTGTATCTCATCGATCGCCTGCGTGGGCAACCGTTGACGGCCCATGTGCAGTTGGAGAAGGGCGAGCGGTCGGAACTCGCGGAGTTGGCGGCCAACCTGCTCTGAGCCGGAGGTCAGCCCATCACCCGGAGATTTTTGGAGAATTGCTTGCCCGGGTGCTGGAGGATCAAACGCTTCATTTCCAGGCCGAGCAGAGTGACCGAGACCACTGACGCTGGCAGGTGACTCTGGCGGATGATGTCGTCGATCCCCCGTTCGCCAGAGTCCAGCAGCGACAGCACAGTCTGCTCGCGTTCCGAAAGGTGCAGGGTGGGCAATGCCCCGGTCTCTGCCGGGGAGGGAGGGTTGTTCTTGGAAGGAAAGAGGTACTCGAATTCGCTGAGGATATCCTCGGCGCTCTCACAAAGGCGGGCGCCCTGACGGATGAGTTCGTGGCAGCCTTTGCTGCGTGGCGAATCGATCCGTCCTGGCACGGCGAAAACCTGCCGCCCGTAGTCGTTGGCGAATTTCGCGGTGATCAGAGCGCCGCTGGAGAGATTTGCTTCGACCACGACCGTACCGAGCGTCATGCCGGCCACGATCCGGTTGCGAATGGGAAACTTTTGTTTGTCGGCGGGGCGATTGAATGGGAACTGGGTGAGGATCGCGCCGTTGGCA
>JBGSIP010000855.1:0-3021 GCA_041742495.1 Planctomycetaceae bacterium | reverse complement strand
GCAGCCGCGCTGGCACCAGATGACATGCGGCTGAAGCAGTTTCAGGACAAAATTGAACTGGTGTCTACGCACGCCGTCAGCGTGATTGCCCAAGACCAGTTCTTCAACGCGGCACCCGCTCAGAACGACGCCTTCGCCGATCGGACCGATGCTCCGCAAGGGGACGAAGTCGACCCCATCAAGCAGTACGAAGCCCTGCAGAAAGTAGCTTCGCAGCGCCTGCAGAAGCAGGTCAACGACAGCATTCAGGATTCGCTGCAGCTGTTTACTGTCGAACCGGGGCTGGCCCTGAATCAACTCAAGACGTCGCAGGGGACGGTCCGCTCCGCTACGGATATCGATCCACAGGTGCGGGCACAACTGGAGCGTAAGCTCGTCAGTGTGATTGGCGAGCTGGAAGGTCGCCGGGCCGCGATCGAGATTGGTCAAATTCGCTCCCAGCAGGCTCGATCAGAAATTGAAGCCCGCCGCCGCCTGACCGAACAGGCGATGGTGGAAGAGGAGCGTCTGGAGCGCCTGCTGGATCAAGTGCGGGCTCTGCTGGAACAAGGCGTCCACGGTAACGACGTCGCGTTTTCCCGTGCCGAAGCCGTGGCCGATCTGGCCGTGAATTTGCGGCCAGGAAACGGTCCTGCTACTGCCGCCCGCTTTACCGCGGAAGCCGCCGGTCAGTTGAACGATGCGTTCCGCTTGCGGGCAGCCCGGGCTGATAAGCTGCTGGCCGTGCTGACTCAGGTGGAGTTGTCTCACGTTCCGTTCCCGGATGAACCGCCAGTGGTCTATCCTTTGCCGGAAGTGTGGAAGGATCTGTCTGAGCGGCGGAAGATCTGGGCGTCGGTCGACTTGCGGATCGAAGGCCCCAACGAAGCTCGTATTCGTCGGGCCATGGAAGATCAGACCGAGTTCGAGTTTGTGGACACGCCGCTGCGACTGGCGATGGACCAGATCGAAGAAATCCATAACATTACGATTCTGATCGACGAGAAGGCGATTGTGGACGCTGGTCTGGTAACCCCCGACGAAACAGTGACGCAGGTCATCTCCGGCATCACGCTGCGAAGTGCGTTGAAGATTCTGCTGGAGCCGCTGGAACTGACGTGGGTGATCGAAGACGAAGTGATGAAGATCACCACGCAAGCCGAAGCAGATACCATTCAGGAAACGCGGGTCTACCCGGTTGCTGACCTCGTCATTCCCGTTCAGCCGCTGCAAGGCGGTGGTGGTGGCGGGTTGGGTGGCGGAATTGGTGGCGGTCAACAGGGAGGGATCGGCGGTGGACAACAGGGCGGATTTGGCGGCGGGGGCGGTGGGGGAGGCCAAGGCTTCTTCAGCATCCCCTAAGAGGCAAACTGTTCTCCGACCTGCGATGGCAGGTCGGTGGCTGATATCGCGCACGCTGGCGATCCCCCCGGGGATGGTCAGCGTGTGTTTTTGTTGCGGGTTGCTGATTGTGACCCTCGCCGGTCTGTCGGTGACTGCCCAAGCGCAAACGCCCCCCGAAATATCGTCCGCCACGGAATCAAAGAGTTCCGCGGAGCGGTCGACTCAGACGCAGAATGCGGCCAGCTCGCCTCCCGTTGCCGCGACCGCCGCACCCTCCGCCGCACCAGGAACTGCTCCTGCAGCGGAGAGCTCCTCTCGCGAGTGGGCGGCCTACGTCCAGACGCAGCGCGACCCTCAGGAAGTACGGCAACTGGTCTTTGGGCTCAGTCAGAAGGACCGCCACGCCGACATTGTGGCGTTGCTGGAAGAAGCACTGCTCGCGGGGCAGGGCCAGCCGTGGATGTATGAGATACTCGCACTCGAAATGCGAGTCATTGGCCGGCCGGTCGACGAATGCGAGCGCATCCTGCTCTCGATGAATGACTTTCTGCCGCGCGATGTCCCCAGTGTGATGATCTCAGCGGCCTATCTGGCCCGGTTGGGGGCGGATGGCCCGGCGGTTCGCCTGTATCGTCGCGCCAGTGAACTCGAGCCCCAACGACCGGAACCATACATCATGGGTCTGCGGGCCGCTGAGAAGGTCGGTGATCGCGAGCTGATCTGTTGGGCTGCGTTTGGAATTCTGCGCAATGACTGGGCGGCCGGGTACGATGCACGGCATCGTCGCGCGGAGGACGCGCTCGATAGTCTGATCCGTCGCCTGGAGCGCGACGGGGAGTCAGCCGTGGCGGCGGATGTGACGGCGGAACGTCAACTGGCGCGCCAGCGTGACCTGCGCATCACTCTGACCTGGGCGGGTGCGTCCGATCTCGATCTGGTGGTGGCGGAGCCTCTGGGCGGTGTCTGTGCTCCGGAGACACCATTGACCACTGGGGGAGGCGTGTATATTCGCGATGGTAGCGGTCCCGAAGTGGAACTGGCGGTCGATGAATACGTCTGCCCGGAAGCAGCGACGGGCAGTTACCAGATCATCATTCGGCACGTGCATGGCAACGTCGTGGGGAGCCGGGCGACTCTGGTGATCGATCGCTATCTGGGCAGCGATCATCACGAACACAAGGAGAGACTCGTGCAGCTTGATGCGCGCGAGGTGGCGTTTGAAATCAGCCTGCAGCGAGGTCGGCGTACCTCAGTGGTCAGCGCCGTCACTCCGGGGCTCCGCTCCACACCCGAGATCGGACTGGCGAGCGCGGTGAGCTCGCGTTCTGCGGGTGGCCGAATGCCGCCGGGCTGGCAAATGTTTCAGGCGGCCCCGGGAGGGAGTCCGCTGGTCGTCAACGCGGTGGGATTCGCGCCCGTGGTGGCCACCATTCCGGACGGTGTTTCACTGTCGGCCCGAGCTTCGGTTTCTGCCGATCGTCGATATGTGCGGCTGGGGATCAATCCGGTGTTTCAGTCGATCACGGACGTCTTCACGTTTTCATTTGCTGGTCAATAGCAAGTGCTGGGCGGCGGATTGCTGAATGCTGACGACATGACGGGTCGGTCGTCGCGCAGTCCACTTCGGTTCAGCGCACAAGTCCCGCCACGACGTCGGCGTCCAGCGTGGAAAACTGGCCACGTTCAAAAGATTCCCAC
>JBGSIP010000854.1:0-2438 GCA_041742495.1 Planctomycetaceae bacterium | reverse complement strand
GCGTGGTGCCAGCCGAGCAACTCGATGCGGTGGTGAGCGAATGGACGACGGCCATCCAGGGCTCAAGCCCACAGACGCTGCACATCGGCAAGGCGGCGTTCTATCGTCAGATGGCGCTGTCTGAAACTGCGGCGTACGAGGATGCGGTGCAGGTCATGACTGACAATGCGCTGCAGGCCGATGCCCAGGAAGGGATCTCGGCGTTTCTGCAAAAGCGGCCCGCCGTCTGGTCTGCCAGGCCGTAATCGTCGCAACTGGCCACTCACCACAACCCGGCCTGCTGCCATGAACGGCCGATGCAGGCCGTGAAGCTCATTCCATTGTTGGCAGGAGTTGAATCGCGTGACGTTGCCCGGATTTGAACAGCTATTTGCACGGGCCGACCAGCGGTCCGCACCCGCTGGCATTGCCGTCGCCGGAGGCGCTGATCCCACCGTTATCGAAGCACTCGCCGCGCTGACCGCACGTGGCTGGGTTCAGCCGCTGCTGTGCGGGCCGCGTAATGAGATTGAACGGCTGGCCGACCAACTGGCGGTCGACGTGCGGCAGTTTGCGATTTGTGACGAAGGCTCGCCCGCGCGCGACGCAGTCGCTGCCATCCACCGTGGCGAAGCACAGTTGTTGATGAAGGGTCAGGTGGCCACGCCCGATCTCATGTCCGCGGTCCTCGACAAGCAGACCGGTCTGCGCACCGGGCGGGCCATTGGGCAAGTGGTGCTGATGGAACTCCCTCGTGATGACCGACGGCTGTTGCTGGTCGACACAGGAATTGCGATTGCGCCGACGCTCGATCAGAAGCGCCAGTTGCTCACGCAAGCCGCGGAACTGGCTCGACAGTTGGGCGTTGCTGAACCGCGTGTGGCGCTCATGGCGGCGACCGAAAAAGAGAATCCCGCGATGGCCGAAACGCTGGATGCAGCGCCGCTCATGCAGGCCGCCGCCGAGGGTGCCTTTGGTCCCTGCCATGTGGCGGGCCCACTGTCGTTTGATCTGGCTTATGCCGCCGTCGCCGGAGATCGCAAGGGGCTGGCGGGAGAGGTCACAGGCCGGGCTGATATCCTGCTGTTTCCCAACCTGTTGTCGGCCAATCTCACCGTCAAGGCCATCATGTATACGGCCGACTGCCGGTTTGGAGGCCTGCTGTGCGGCACTCTCGCTCCGGTGGTGTTCATGTCGCGTGCCGATGATGCCATCACGCGCCAACGATCAATCGCCTTCGCGCTGGCTGCCTACGAAATGACGAAGCGTTGACGTCGCTTATCGCAGGAACAAGCAATTCTGTGGTTGCCCGCGAATGAAAACGTCGCTGCGCTGCAGAGAGGTTGCCGAAGCCCGGGGCGATGGCCACAATCAGACCCCCTGCCATTGTCTACAGTCTGGAGAAACGTTCCATGTCAGACACCCCGCTCCCCTCCATCCCCCGTGCGAATAGCGCAGCGGCCTTTGCGCGCGCTCGCCAGTCCATTCCCGGCGGCGTGAACAGCCCCGCCCGGGCGTTTGGGGGTGTCGGTGGCACGCCGGTTTTTATGGAACGGGGACAAGGCGCGTATCTGTATGACATCGATGGCAATCGCTATCTCGATCTGATTGGTTCCTGGGGACCGCACATTCTGGGGCATCGGCCGGCGTCTGTGGTCGCGGCGCTGGAAGCGGCCTTGGCGCGGGGCACGAGTTTCGGTGCGCCGACAGCGCAAGAAAGCGAGATGGCCGAACTCATCATCGCCTGCGTCCCCTCGATCGAAATGGTCCGCATGGTGAACTCCGGCACGGAAGCCACCATGAGCGCCATTCGCGTCGCGCGCGGGTTTACCGGCCGCCAGAAGATCGTCAAGTTCGCCGGCTGCTATCACGGTCATGTGGATAGTCTGCTGGTGTCAGCAGGCAGCGGTGCGTTGACCCTGGGCACTCCATCCAGCCCCGGCATTCCCTCAGGGGCCACTCAGGACACCATCCTGCTGGAATACAACGATCTCGACGCGGTGCAGCATCTGTTTCTGCAGATGGGGGACCAGTTGGCAGCCGTGATTCTCGAGCCTGTTGTCGGCAACATGGGGACCGTCCTGCCGCAGCCCGAGTTTCTCGAAACGCTGCGCGGGTTGTGCTCGCGATTTGGAACCGTGCTGATCTTTGACGAAGTGATGACCGGTTTTCGGCTGGCACTGGGTGGCGCACAGCAGCGGTTTGGCGTTACCCCGGACCTCACGACGCTGGGAAAAATTGTCGGCGGAGGTTTGCCTGTGGGTGCCTACGGCGGCCGGCGGGACATCATGTCCTGCGTCTCGCCAGTGGGCCCCGTCTACCAGGCGGGAACGCTGTCGGGCAATCCGCTGGCCATGGCCAGCGGCATCGCGCTGCTGAGCGACTTGCGCCGCAAGAACCCCTATCCGCGACTGGACGAAATCGGCACGCGGATCGCCGCGGGCTGGCGTGCAGCAGCC
>JBGSIP010000853.1:0-9939 GCA_041742495.1 Planctomycetaceae bacterium | reverse complement strand
CACCAGAGCGTCCAGTTCGGCCGCCAGTTCCCGCTGAGCGCCCAGCAGTTGTCGGGTTTTCTCCCGATAGCTGGTTTCGTGCCGCTCGTACGATTCCGCGACCCGCTCCAGTTCCGCACACAGTTCCGCCAACTGTCGTTCCAACGCGGGCTGATCTGTGGCAGAAGTCCCCGCCATCGCGGGCATGGCGGTCACCGCCGATACTGCCGAAACCGGAGACAGATTCGATACGGGCGGTGTCGTGGGCTGCGAAGCGACGGTTCGCGGCGCCACAGGTGCCACAGAGTCGGTCACGGTCGGCACCCCCAGCGCGACCACGCGCTCGGTCACCGCTTGCAGCAGCATGTTCCAGCCGACTCTTTGCGAGGTCTCAAACTCTTCGACCATCTGCATTTCAGCATCGAGCTGGTCGACGATTTCTTCCATCGATTGTTCGGACAACGGCCGGGCCGTGGGGACGGGTGGAGAGGATTGAGCGACATCTTCGGCTGCCAACTCAGCCGCGTCACACACCGCGAGCTGAAAGTCACCGATCTCGACGATGTCATCCACCAGCAATTCGTGACGGCGGACATCGCGGCCATTCACGCGTAACGGCGGCTGAGCGACCAGCGCTTCGATGCAAATCCGTCCGTCCGCGACGGTAATCACTGAGTGGATCGGGGCCATGAAGTCCCCGCCCAACTGCATCTGACAGTGACTGGCGGCACCAATCAGAAAGCGAGGCGCCACCAGCGGCCGGAACGGAAACTGGGTCCGCCCTCGCAACACGTGCAGCAGGAGACTCGGCGATGGACGTGCCGGTTGATTGGATGGAGCGGTCTTTGAATCCATACCCGACCTGCCTCAACTCGGTATGCGGAATCGCCGGGTGAACGGTACCCCGTGCGGTGCGTCTGTCTGATCGAACGGCTGGCCCTGTTGGCGCGGAGACAAGCGTTCCGCAGGTGGGAATTCGCCGCGTCGACAGCCTGGAGCCACAATCCATGCCGTCGCCCGGCGCAACGAAGCCCTGATAGTCTTTTCGGAAAATCCGGCGACTCTCCATCATGTCAATGCGCGTCGCAGGCGTGGCGGCCGTTCCAGCCTTCCGATTGCCCCCCACGATGTGAGTCAACCCACGGTTCAAATGGGCAAGTGGCGTCATGTTTAACGGCGTGTTTCGTCGCAAGCAGGCAGATTCGGGAACTCAGGCAGGCTATTGCGCCTGAAACGGCTGATCTTGCTGAGCAGTTGTTCCGGCCGTCAAACCAGCCGCAGGACAGGGTCGCTGAGCACCCTCGTGGCCGGCAGTTCAGACGATCATGTCCATCGAAATCGGTGGCGTGTTGGCGACCTGTTGCTGCTGATGTCGCTGGTAGTCTTCCCAGATGCGTGAAAACGCCCCGCCGGCCCCGACCAACTCGGCAAACGCCCCCTGCTCGACGATCTCTCCGCTCGCCATCAACACAATGCGGTCGAACAGCGGGACCAGGTTCAAGCGGTGAACGCTGCTGATCAGTGTGCGATCGCGAAAGCGGTGCAGCAGGCCGAGGTAGATTTCCCGTTCGGTCTTGGGGTCGAGGCTGGAGGTTGGCTCGTCGAGCAGCAGAATGGGGCGGGAAGCCTCCCGCAACAGGCCGCGAGCCAGCGCCAGCCGTTGTTTTTCTCCTCCCGAGAGGTTGAGACCCCGCTGGGCGAGTTCGCCGTCCAGTCCGCCCGGCATTCTGTGGATCACCAGATCTGCCCGAGTCACCGCGAGGGCGTCTGCCAAGGCCTCGGCCGAAAAGGACTCCCCAAGGGTGAGATTATATCGTGCCGTGTCCGACAGGATTTCGGGTTCCTGCGGGATCAATAGCATCTGGTCGGCGATCGCGGCGAGAGGCACATCGTCACGGCCGTCGAGTCTCACCGTGCCGCTGTCGGGTTCCATCAACCCTCCCAGGAGTTTGAGCAACGTCGACTTGCCGCTGCCCGAGTGCCCAATGAGCGCAATGGACTCACCGCGCCGCAGTTGTAGCGTGACGCCATTCAGCCCCGCCCGTTCCGAACCAGGATAACGAAACACCAACTGGCGAAACTCCAGTTGCGTCCAGGTGGACCGAGCGGCGGGGACGGCGGGCTGTTGCGTAAGGCGGTCTCGCTCCACAAACAGCGCCGTAGCGTCCTCATACGCGGTCGCGGCCTCCACTAGTCCGCCGTAGTAACCGGTGAAGGAGCCAATCGCGGCGAAGATCCGGTCCAGATAATTCAACAGGACATACACCTGCGCGATGTCGAACGCGACCGTCGACTGCTGGTGCCCATAGAAGTAGATCAGTAGCGAGGAACTGATCACAAAGGCATAGCCGACACCCGTGGTGCCCCATTTGAGTTCGAGAAAACGGGCAAAGGCCTGGCTGCGAGCCAGCCCCACCGGGACCATTGCCGCCAGATGCCGACGCGCGGCTTCCTCGGCATGCAGCGTTTTTACGGTGACGATATTGCCCAGGTAGTCAATGCCCAGCCGGTTGAGTGCATCGTTGAACCGATTGTTGTCGCGGACTTTCTCGACCAGCCGGCGATTGAACAGAATCATGGAAGCAATCGTGAGCCCGGACATCACCAACACATTGATGGCCACCGCCAGATCGAGCGCAAAGATGGCGATGCCCGCAAACACCACCTTCACCAGACCCTCCACAACCTGCCAGATGTAGGTGCCAATTACACTTTCAATGGCCCCAACGGCCCGCTGCATTTTGGACAGCGATTCCCCGCTGTGGTGGGCCACATGCCACGGCAGGGGGAAGTCGATCAGGGTGTGAAAAATGGTCTGCTGGGCGTGCATGCGGGCGGCATACCCCACACGGTTCTGCACGTAGCGGGCCCAGTGGTGCAGGATGGTCGTCGCGAGACGCAGAGCGGTGTACACGCCAATCCAGAACAGCGTGTCCCGAAAGGCGGCTTCACCAAACCCGTTTTGGACAAATGTCCCCAGAATCAGCCCCACGACCCACGGCTGCAGCAGGTCGATGGAGTAGGCCGCCACGAACAGCAGCAAGAATAGATAGAACCGCGGCCGCTCTGTTTGCGTTGCCGCCCAGGAGCCTGCCAGCAGAGCCCGAAAAGCAACCTTTTGCCGACGGGTCTGGACCGGGTCCCCCGGCAGCGTCACGCGGGCGGCGGACGTGTCGGCCGGGCGAAGCTCCGCGGCACGAGCGTCGGCTGGCACTTCCGACCCCGAAGGCTGCTGATCCGGCGGAGGAGATTTGGCCATGCGGCGGGAACGGCTGGGGTGACGGATCGGACGCAGGGAAGGGGCTGGTGCATCGGCGATCCGCGGTCACGTTTACGCAAATGCCAGTGAGCGGGGAACGGACGTTGCCCAACCGCCGTTGCTTATACCACAACCCGTCCCCTTCAACCTCTCTGGGGCGCAATTCCCGTCGCCCAAGCCTTCCTGTTTTTCCTGTCTTCTCGCTGTTGTGAGAAGCTGGGCAACCTGCCGACGAATTCTCCGAATGTACCGGTATTTCGTCTCATGTTCCCAGCCCGCGCAATCCGAAACACCAGAGTAACTGTCATCACCGGAATAATCCGCACAGATTCCCATTCTGCGGACTGCCGGTGCTGACGCAGGTCCTCCTCACTCACCCCGTCCCCTGACTGACACCCGACCAACTGATTGATTCCGCCCGGATCGCGGAATCGGACAGCCCGTGGGTACACCCCCGACGAGTCCCCCGGCACGGTGGAGCGTTCCATGACAATGCGAGATCGAGGTTCACACGCAGATCGACAGAGCGGACAGCCACGTTGGCTGTCGCGACTGGCGGTCGTCTGTTCTACCGCGGTGCTGGTGACTGCCGCGACGTGGCCGCTCCACGGACAGGACGGCACGTCGTCTGCCGGGCGCGTGCGCGTGACGGGCTATGCCCCCGAGCCAGCCGCTCCCATTCCACACACCATTGGCACGCCACCGACCGGGTCCGGAGCCGGGTCCGCGCCGATGTCGTCGCAAGGGTTCGTCCCCCAGGGCGAACTGGTGCCCTACCAGCAGGCACAATACGTCGACTACAGCCCCGTGCTGGCCAGCCAGTCGACGCTGAGTGCTCCTTACGCTCTCACCGAGAATCCCTTCGATCCCAAGCTGCGGGTCGATAATCGCAGTGGTGGCCTGATGGGCTACAACAGCGGCTACACCAGCCTGGGCGGCTTTCTGCCGCTGGAGATCGATCCGAACAATCTCTTGTTCGCCGATCTGCGGGTGTTGCTCACGAACGATGGGGATACCGGCGGCAACGTCGGGTTTGGTCACCGTCGCTATACCCCGGAATACGACCGAGTGACGTCGTTGTCCGGCTGGTACGACTACGACGGGGGTCACGAATCTGACTACGACCAGTTCGGCGTCAGCTATGCGATGATCAGCCGCTACCTGCAGTTCCGCGCCAATGCCAACTTTGTCAATGGCCCCACGCGGAACCTGATTCGTCAGGAATGTGTGGGAGATTTGTTCTTCTCCGGCAACAATCTGGCGATTCTCTCGAACGATGAATTCGAAAACGCGTTCAACGTCTATGACTTTGAACTGGGGACACCGGTCCCCTTCCTGGGCAAGTACGGCTTCAACGGCTTTGCTGGTGCCTACTATGTCGACCCGGATACCAGTGCTGACCAGGACGCCGTCGGCTTCAAAGGGCGCGTCACCGCCGACATCACCGAAGACTGGTCGATGGGTGTGAGCGTGAGTGACGACCGTGTGTTTGGCACCAATGTCCAGCTCGCCGTGCAGTTCACGATTCCTGACGGCAAGGCCAGCCGCTGGTTCCGTCCGAAACCGATCTACGAATACCTGGCGATGTCGGACGAGCGGTCCTACCGGGTCAATGCCCGCAGTGTGATCTCGCAGTCGGAACAGGTGCTGATCAACCCGGAAGACGGCGCTGCGTTTGACTTCGCCATCATTGATCCGAGCCTGGTGGACGGCGTGGCTCCTGCCGGTGACGGCACGCTGGCCAATCCCTTCAACTCGCTGGCTGCGTACAACGATGCCGCGTTGAACCCCACCCCGCAAGGCTTTGACATCATCCTGGTCCGCGGTGGCGACGGTGCCGGCACGAATCTGGAAGATGGAATCACAATCTTTGAACGTCAGCGGTTGCTGGCCAATTCCAAGGCGCATGACATTTCCGGTGTGGTGTGCGGAGTCAACTTCACCGGTCAGATTCCCGGCACCGGCACTGGTGCCCAGCCCATCCTGAGCAACGTGAACAACAACGCTCCGGTGGTCACCATCTCGAACGCGTTTGTCATCGCGCAGGACAGCCCAACCGAAGTGACCGGTTTCGGCATCGACGGTACGCCGCCGCTGCTGACCGACCCGCTGAACGTCGGCATCCAGGGTTTTGCACTGACCGAAGCGTATGACATCTTCTGCAACGACATCTTCAACACCAGCCGCGGCGTCGAAATCACCAGCACGGCCACCTCAGGTCGCGTGCGTGACAACGAGGTGACTGGCGGAGGGATTCTGTCCGATCGCGGTATCAGCGTCATTCAGACGGGCGGCCCGACTGTCCTGGAGATCTCCGGGAACGACGTGGCGAACGTCAGCGGCGAAGATCAGGACGGCGATGGCCGGCTGGACGTCGACGAAGACACCAACGGCAACGGCAGCCTCGATCCCGGTGAAGACCTGGATGGCGACGGCCGGTTGGACGTCAACGAAGATACGCTGGTGGCAGACGGTATGGGCAACGACGGCATCGGCATCTTTGTCGGTGCAACCGGCGGGGCCACGATTGACGCCCGTCTGACCGGTGTGACCGGTGCCCCTTCTGGCATCACCAACAACATCGTCAGCGGTAACGGCTCGGGGATCGTCCTCGACGCAACGAGCGGCACACCTTCCGTGATTGTGGCTGACGTGACGTCCAACATCATGTCGGACAACACGACCGGCGTCGGACCGGACTTCACCGGAGCGGGCTTTGCCGCCAACGCGGACGGCGCCGGCAATGCGGTGCTGCTCAACAGCTACCTCAACAACACGACGGATAACAACTCCGGTGACGGCGGTCGCCTGGTGGCTACCAACTCTGGCAACGTGTCAGTCCTCGACGTGAATGCGACGGACAACACCTTCACCGGCAATAGCTTTGATGGCAACGGTAACAATGGGTTGTCGATGATTGCCGACACGAACGGCTTCATTGGAGTGAGCAACCTGGGTGATCCCGCCGCGACCGCTCCCTCGAACACCTTCAACGGCAACACGAACGACGGTCTGGGCATCTCGGCGACCAACACCGGAAAGGTGCAGATCGGCATTCCCGACGTGCTGGGTGACCCCATCGAAGGGGTGGTCAACAACGAGTTCAATGGCAACGGCAACAACGGTCTGTCCGGTGTCGTCGATGGTGCTGGCAGCAATCTGGTCATGAGCGTGGGCGATGCGACCTCCGGGTTGGGCAACACGTTCAACAACAACGGTGCGACCTCTGGGACCGGTGACGGTATTCACCTGGAGCTGTCCAACAATCCCACGGTGGTCGTGGACGTGTTCAACAACCAGATCCTCTCCAACACCGAAGACGGCGTCGAAATTCTGGCCACCAACATGAACGGCGTGCCGCTGGATGGTGTGCAGATCACCAACAACGAAGTTCGCCTGAACGGCGACGACGGTGTCTCGGTGACAGCCGACGCCGCGACGATCTCGAACCTGCTGCTGTCGGAAAACCAGGCTGGTGGCCCGTCGACCGGGATTTCTCAGAACCTGGGCAACGGCGTGGAGTTGAACCTCAGCAATGGCAGCTCGCTGGAGAACTTCATCGCGACCTCCAACAACATTGACCTGAACGGTCTCAATGGCATCGCTCTGCTGGTGAACGACACCAGCGCGGTGAGCACCAGCACGATCATCAACAACACCATCACCAACTCGGTGGCGGGTGCCGGCGTGCGGATTGATAACCCCACAGCCACAGCCACGACGATCGACCTGGACTTCGTGAACAACACGATCACGGGGAACGCAACTCAGGGCGTGCTGGCGAACCTCAGTGGCGCGACGATGACCACCGAGATCATCTCCAACAACATCAGCAACAACGGTGCGGAAGGCTTGTTCTTCAACCTGTCCGACATCGCTGACCTCCAGGTGGATGAATTCTTCAACAATACGGTCAACGGCAACGGCGGAATTGGTCTGCGGGTCGACGCTGTCGATTCGTCCAACTTCGATCTGACGTCGATTGGTGCCAATGGCCCCAACCTGTTTGACGGCAACACCGACGCCGGCATCGGCATCCAGATGTTCGATCTCTCGACGGGTGCTCTGCAGGTGGTCGACACCACGATCATCAACACGGTCGATGGCCCGCTGGGGAGCTTCTTCGGTGACGGCATCGGCATCACAATGGTGGGCAACTCCATCATGTCGCTGGTGCAGGTTGGAGATCCCACCGATCCCAACACCATTCTGCAGGATAACGCCGGGAACGGCTTCCTGATGGACATCAGCGGTTCGGCCCAGTCGAACCTGGTGAACATCGAAAACGTGCTGGTGGATGGCAACGGAGTCGTGACAGATCTTGCGAACCCAGTGTTCTCCGGGCTGCACTTCATCCGCCGGGCGAACAGCCAATATCAGGACGTCAACATTGACAACAACGTGGTGACCAACAACGGCAACCACGGGATTCAGGTGGAAGGCTTCGGCGGCCGCAACGATGTCATTCTGGCCACACCGCTGTTCACCAACGACTTCAGCATCACGAATAACCTGATCGACAACAACGGCTCCAACGGCCAAGTCGGCCCGCCGCTGGTACAGTATCAGGGAAGTGGTATCGATCTGTTGGCCTCGGGTGACATCGACCTGCTGGTCAACATTTCCAACAACGAGATCACCAACAACTCCGTGGACGGTATCAACGGACAAGGCGATCTGTTTGGCAGCCTGCGAGGAACCTGGATGAATAACACCATCACGGGCAACGGTTCGCCCGAAGACGGTGGTGGTCAGATCCTGGGAGTCGGCCGCGGGATTGATTTGCTGGCCAATCGCAACGCGGTCGGTACCAACAACATCGTCCCGAACATTGATGTCGTGATTGACGCGAACCTGATTGACAACAACCTGCTGGACGGGATTCGTGCTGTCTCGAACGTTCGGGACTCTCAGGGTGCTGTGAATGATCCGACGCTGTTCGACGCTGTCCATCCGATTGGCACCCAGGTCGATCCGCAGACTTATCCCTCGGGCAGCGACAGCACCGACCTGATGGTGGCGATTGACAACAACACCATCACGAACAACGGAGCTGGTTCCGCCCAGACCGCGGATACCGAGGACGGCCACGGGATCAACGTACAGGCACTGAACCGCAGCGAAATCACGGTGACCAGCGTCGACTCCAACACGATCACGGACAATACCGTGGACGGGATTGCGTTGCTGACGAACGGAGACCTGGACCCGCTGTATGAATTCTCGGACGGCAACACCAGCCGGCTGATCGTGGGCGATCCACTGGTGGCGGGAACGGGTGTGACCAACAACGTCATTCGTCGCAACGGGGACGACGGCGTGTCGATTCGCACACTGAACCCGGAAGGCTCGGCCTCGGAAATCACCAGCGAAGGCTTCATTCAGGCAGCCTTCATCGACAACGATGTCTCCTTCAACGCAGCCAACGGCTACAACATCATCAACACGTTTGAAAGCGACATGATCCTGGCGATTGCCGGGGTTGCGAATTCGGACCCGCGTGGTGACAACGGTGCAACGGCCACCAGCCGCGTGTCGGAAAACGGAGCGGTCGGTATCCGGGTGGAAAACAACGCCCAGACGCTGGTCAGCGACAACAACATCGATATCAGTATCACCGGCACGAGTGTCACTGGGAACGGCCGCAATGCAGCCCTGGCTGATGATGAACGCAACGGGGTTTACTTCCGCATCGGAACCAGCGGTGGCTTTTCGATCCTCGATCCGGATACGGCAGGCCTCATTGGTACCGATGGCGAGTTTGGTGTACTGCGGCAGTCTGAAGGTGGTGCGGTGCTGGCGAATGTGCAGTTCAACTACATGGCGGGCAACGGCAACATCGACTTTGTCACCGAGTCGTTCATTGCGACTCCAGAACCGCCGGCCATTGATGCAGGAAACGCGTTCCTCGATCCCAAGGCTCGGTTCGGCCTGGAATTGGCGAACAACGAAGGGGATCAGATTGACGTGAGTCGCTTTGGGGCCTTCTACGACAACCCGGACGAAATCAAGTCCAGCACGCTGGCCTTCAACGACGCGACTTCGGGAGCCAACTCACTGCAGAACGCTCGTCGGCGGAATGCTCAGCGAAACGATACTTGGATCAACGATGCGTATACCGGTTTGGTCGTCGGTGGCCCTCCCGGGCAGGCCGCACCGACTAACCCCGGCGGTGCCAACAACACGACGTTTGACATCGGCGGGTTCATCAACGGCTCTGCGAACTACGCCGTCGCGGCAGCTTTCCCGGCCAGCATAGGTTCCTATGTTGACTACCAGACCGGCGCGCTGGCAGGCTTGGATCGGTTTATTGTCAGTCAGAACGGCGGTGTGTTCACCACAGAAGATCCCGCACCCGCTCAAGGAGATGTCTTCAACATTGACATCTACAACCTCGCCGGTTTGGGTTCCTCAACGTTCCGGACCAACGATGGCTCCGTCACCACCAGCAACTCGTTTACGAACGTGATCAGCGACTTCACAACCCAGATCGCCTTGGGACCTCAAATCGGCGCCGGTTCGGGCGACGCGTTTGTCTTTGGCCTCGACCAGACCTTCACTTGGTCGACCGGCTTCTCGTTCGGCAACTATGGCAACACGTCGGATTCACCAGACGGTTACAACTTCTTCCCCGAAGGCTTCTATCCGACCAGCTTTGCGGAATAGGCCCTTGGAATGGTCTGTCCGGTTGACCTGACACA
>JBGSIP010000852.1:0-2972 GCA_041742495.1 Planctomycetaceae bacterium | reverse complement strand
GAGCAGGTGCTGCCGCTGACAACAGTGGAATTTCCAGCCGATATCAACGGCATGGATGTTCCAATTCAATACTCGGTTGCAGTCACGCGCATTGGCGATATCTACGAAATTGCCGCAGAACTTTCCGGAAGCGCGATGGAGAAAACTTACGAGCATCCAGGCAGATATCACGGACGGGTTGTCGATCGGCTGACCCGGCCTTACATTCGATTTGCCGGGTCGGAGTTCGAGACAGACAATCTCTATCTGACCAACGACACCCTCGTCTTGAGCTCTCCGCCGATTCCGAACAGGCTCTTTTACGGTCGCGTCTATAAGCAACCCGAATGGCCGTTGAAGGCACGGTTTTTGCTGGAGCGCTGGCCGACTGACGGCCTGCTGGTCCTCGGCTACGAACACTACAATTGCAGTGCCGCCCCACCACGCCAAGGCGGACCGACCGAGGTGTACGTCGAGCCGGCGTTGAAGAGGATTTGCCATTGGGGACGGCCCGTAGGCAGGCAGGATGCGGATCTGCGATTTGAATCACCTGCCTCATTGGGGCTGTTGGCGAGGCTCCCTGCGTCCGACCCACGTCACGAGAAGGCCGTGGCCTACGTACACAACAATCATTTCTTCGTTGAACAGGAGCCGTGCCGACTGAATATCGTTGTCCACCATGGTTGGGACATTGGGCATAACGAACTGCATGTCCAATACCAGTTGGAGGACGCTTTTTTCCGTCCGCTGGAAACGTTCCGTGCGTGTTCCATGACCACCGCCTCCTGCGCGGCCCCCCGTATATGTAAATCCGTTGCCGAGGCTTCTTTCGGTCCGCGCTTGAACGTGGGAGTCTACCACCTTCGGGTAAAACTCCAATGGGGGGCCCGCACAGTCGAGGAGTATTGTGCGTTTGAAATCATGCCGGCTTCGCCCGCCTCCCCCGCCGCAGCGCGTGTATCGGAGTTACCCGTGCTCTTCAACATGGCCAGCGAGACCCGCGGCCTGGAAACTGACAGCTTCGATCCCTGGCAAGGTATCAGCGATGATATTGCACATTACATCCCGATCTGCTGCTTCTTACCCGATTTCGGCCGGACACGGCGTGTGAAGGAAGTGTTGCGGGCCTACGGTCGCGAGTGGTTTTCCTGGGTGAGTTGGCGAACGACCGATCAGCCGGACCTGGAGAACCACACGGAGGTTGTTGCCGCCTCAGACTATATATTCGCTCCCGACGACCCGTCGCGAGAGGGCCATCGCTACTACATAGGCCGTCCCCACATGTACCGCGGCCTGATCCTAGCTGTCCTGCGGCAGTTTGTACGCGATACAGGTATCGACATGGTGGTGGAACCGGGCGACAGGCTGTCAGCCGAGAGCTTTGGGGTTCTGCTGAGCCGATACTGGCACAAGTGGGTGGCGTATTTTGGCGATTATTACCACACAAGTATACGTCAACCGTTGCGCGAGCGTCTGCAGCGTATCAACCCAACGCTGAAACATGCCTGCTACGGTCCGCTGCCCACTTATTACGCTCATTACAAGGGAACGCATCATCTTCGCTTGTTGGGGTTGGGCAGCGCTCGCTCCGCAGATTCACTGGGTGATGGATTCATGTTGCTGGAAGATTATCCCTTTGCCTGCCGCTACAATTTCAACCGCGGCATCTACCAACTTGCCTCCTGCAAACTGGCCCTGCCACAGGTCAAGGTGTATCCCGAGAGTTATGTCGGCGGCATTTCGGGGACCCATCCGGACAGCGCCGTTTACTATGCGTGGCCGGTGATCGGAACACGTCCATCGCCTGACCATGCCTTGCGAAAGCGAGTGTTTGAGTTTGCCTTCGCTACCGTATGGTTTGATGAGGGCCGCTTCCATTTCTGGAAAGATTATGGATTTAATGCCAGGAGTTGGAGCCGGGAGCGCTTTGAGGTGCTGCTGACGGCGTGGCGCGTGGTTTTGGATTATCCGCCCGTGCGGCCCTTGAGAACCACCGCATTTGTCAGCAGCGAAGCCTGCTGCCAGGCGCACGGGTCGCGGCTGGCCCACAATGCTCATCATCCCACCGTCTATAACACATCGGAGGAAGCGCCTGCCTGGGCTTATGAAATGGCACGGCTGGATGGGCAACCCGCGGGAATCATAACGCGTCTGGACGCCATTGAGGGGTTGACAGCCAATGATGTTGATACGCTGGTGTTACCACCGCTGTATGACGTCTCCGAGGCCGAGCGTGCTGCCATCCGCCGACTGCACGAAGAGGGTGTCAGCCTGCTTGCATTTGAAATTGTACCGGGACTGGAAGATCTGTTTGGCGTGGCGGAATCCGCCAGCCCTCTGCCGGAGTTGCGGAACATCCGGGTCAACTCGGACCTTCCGGACAATCCGCTGATGGAGTTGGCCGGCCTCACGGAATATACGCAGGACATTGACCAGCCGATGAGATACGAGACGGCGGGAGCCCGGGTCCTGCTGGAAGGCGAAGCACCCGTATTGTTTGAACATCGAACGCCTTGGGGCAAAACCGCCTTGTACAACCTTCCGCCAACCCTGGTCCGACGCGACGCTCTGGATGCCCGGGCCAGCGAAGGTGCTGAAAGCGTCAGCGAACTGATCAACGCCTCCGCGCGTCTGATCCTGCGTAAGTTGGGGGCGCCGGAAGTACAAACAAGCGAAGGAAAGCTCATTGCGTTCCGCGCCGAAGATGAAACCGTTGTCATCGTTGTGGAGGAAGACGCATTTCCTCAGACGCCCAAGGAGATCCATCCAAAAATCAGACTCCGTATTCCAGGCATTGGGGCAAAGAACATCTCCTGTGACCGTGAGTTTGCCGTTGTGGCGTCTGCTCCCGATGATGTCACTCTGCGTCTATACTTGGCGGAACATGAGTGCGCGGTGCTGACGATTCGGCCGGCCGATGGCCTCTTGACTACATGAATTGGAGTCACTCTACTGCTCGCAATAATGCACTCGGATGATTGTGAGGCTTGTCC
>JBGSIP010000851.1:0-1740 GCA_041742495.1 Planctomycetaceae bacterium | reverse complement strand
CGGCGTCGCCCGGATTGGCCCACGCGTAATTGCGCAGCGCGAGCGCCCATTCATCAGGGACGGTGGGGGATGCCAGGATTTTCTCCGCGTAACGCCCGGCGGCGGCGCGGTCCACGCGTGCGAGTTCATCGAGCAGGAACGTTCGCAGCGTGGGCGGCTGCGCGAGGAAACCGTCCCTGCCCACCTTCAAGTCGAGGCGCGTGGGCGCATCCATGCCCGAGTCGAGAAACGCCTGTGCGACAGCCGCGGCGGCGTCGGGCTTCAGCGTCGCAAACTCGCGGCGGAACGTTTGAAACAGACTCCCGGTATCGGCTGCGTTCGTGCCCGACCGCAGCGTCGCCGCAGTTGTCTGGAGCGACGCAACGATCTTGAGAACCGCATCCGGAGAAGCGTCGTCGCCGGGCTGGCTGATGGTGGGCGGCGGTGTTGGGATCGGCGCGGGCGGCGGCCTTTGGAAGACAAGTAGTGCGACCAGCAGCGCTGCGACTGCCATGAAGGCAGTGGCGGCCAGCAGACTTCGATGGAATCTGGAAAGCATGGGCTTCTGAAGCGCCGCCAGCATTGCGGCTTTTCGCAAACTGACAAGGCGGCACTTCAGACGGCACTTCGAGATCATTCCGCCAATGAATTCCAGAACACTTCCTTGTGGTGTGAAGGTCAGTCTGACATTTTAGCCATGCGAGAACGCCGACTCCCGCGCTCCGACTTATGTACGTTCTCCCACACCACCAGACGAGCCGCGGGGGCTGCTCCTGTCCGGCCCGCCCGGCGGTCGCGTTCTTCCCGGCCCGTGCCCTGGTGATGACGCTGCTCGTTGCCCTTGGCGTTTGTACCGCTCCGGCCGCCACGCTCACCGTCACCAGTTCTTCCGACAGCGGGGTTGGCACCTTGCGGCAAGCCATCTTGAACGCCCTTTCCGGTGACATCATCACCTTTGACGCGAGCCTGTCCGGAGCGACCATCGTGCTCACCACCGGCCAACTGTTGCTGAACAAGAGTCTCGCCATTAACGCTTCGGCGCTGGCCAACGGCATCACCATCAGCGGAAACAACGCCTCACGGGTCTTCGAGGTCAACAGCGGAAAAACGGTTGCGCTGAACACCCTTACCCTGACCGGCGGCAATGCCACGGGTGCGGACCCGGCGAACACCGGTGGTGCCATCCTAAATGGCAACGGCAACCTGACCCTGATCAACTCCACCCTGGCCGGCAACGTGGCGACGGCCTCTGGTGGCGCGATCATGACTGTTGATGGAAGCCTCACCATCACGGGATCGTCGCTCACCGGCAATTCCGCGCCGAACGGTGGCGCCATCAATCGGATCAGAACCACGGTCGCCCTCACCGGCTGCACCCTCTCGGGAAACACCGCGACCAGCCTCGGCGGCGCCATCTTCAACAATCAGGCGGGAACCTGCACCCTGGTGAACTGCACCCTGTCGGGCAATTCCGCTTCCAGCAGCGGCGGCGGCATCTGCAATTTCAACAACGCCCAGCTCATCCTCACCCATTCCACCATCGCGAACAATTCCGCAGGCTTCGGGGGTGGGATCTACTCCACGGCTCCGGCGACGCTGAGTTTGCAGAACACCATTGTGGCCGGGAATACGGGATCGGTTTCCGGTCCCGATATCAATGGTGCAGTCACCCTCTCATCGGGAGTCAACCTGATCGGCACTGATTCGGGCGTGACCGGTCTTGGCGAAAGCGATCTACGGAACCTGCCGGCGCTGCTTGGC
>JBGSIP010000850.1:0-14426 GCA_041742495.1 Planctomycetaceae bacterium | reverse complement strand
ACACCAAAACATCCAGTTGGCTGCAAACACCGGCGGACATCCGCGAACTGGGGGGTGCCCTGTTTGGCGACCGGCGCTATGGTCACGTGTTTGTGTACCACAACGGAGCCCAATCGTATTACGCCGTCCGTGGATTCCGTGGAATGGTGCGAGTGTGATCAGGTCGCGGAGGTCCGCCGGTCAGGCCGGATTCACAGCTCCCGGCGCACTTGATGTAAGGACAGCCTGAATACCGAAAGCCGCATCGAGGCGCAACAAGGCTCGTGGCAATGGCAGACCAGTCGCGAATTGGGGGTGGAAACCGGGTGGGGCTTGGTATGCTGAGGAGCCCTGCCGCGGACTGTCCGTTCAGCCTGCACGCGTCCCACCTGCCGTCCTTACCTTTGCTGCGAAAGTGGCTCATGATCCGGATTCCGTGGATCGCACAGTTGAGCGTGGGCTGGCTACTGGTCGTGCTGGCAGTCGTCGACGAGTGCTGCGGCGACGACCGTCAGTTTCAGCAGGTCATTCGACCATTGCTGTCAGATCGCTGTTTCCGCTGTCATGGGCCAGATGCGGGGCAGCGTGCTGCAGACTTGCGACTGGATGTCCGTGAGGAGGCACTCCGCAATCAGGTCATTGTGCCAGGGCAACCAGAGAACAGTGGGCTGGTGGCCCGCATTTTGTCCGACGATCCCGACGTGCGAATGCCGCCGCCCGCCGCCCACAAACAACTGTCCGCCAACGAACGACAGCAATTGGTGGAATGGATTCGCTCGGGAGCCGCATACGAAACGCATTGGTCGTTCCAGCCGATTGTGGCCCCCACGGTTCCTCACGATTCTGCGGATGAATGGTCGGTCGAGCCAATCGATCGATTTGTGTGGCATGGTCTGCAACGAGCGACCCTCGAGCCTGCACCACGGGCCAGCCGCGAAGCTTTGATTCGGCGGATCACCTTCGATCTCACCGGTCTACCCCCAACACTGGATGAGATCGATGCATTTCTGGCCGATAAATCGCCGCAGGCCTGGGAGCGGGTGATTGACCGGTTGCTGGCGTCTCCCCACTACGGAGAGCGGATGACGGCCGACTGGCTGGATGTCTCCCGATACAGTGACAGTTACGGGTTTCAAGTGGATCGGGATCGTTTTGTGTGGCCTTGGCGGGACTGGGTGATTGAGGCCTTCAATGATAATTTGCCATGGGACGACTTTCTGACGTGGCAGTTAGCCGGCGATTTGCTGCCCAACGCATCACGCAAACAGATTCTCGCCACGACATTTTGTCGACTGCATCCACAGGAGGCAGAGGGGGGGAGTGTGCCAGAAGAGTACCGCGTCGAGTACACCGCTGACCGTACACAGACGTTTGGAACGGCCGTCCTTGGACTCACCGTGGAGTGCGCCCGCTGTCACGACCACAAGTTTGATCCGCTGTCCCAGCGCGAATATTACCAGTTGTATGCCTTCTTCAATCAGATTGACGAAGCGGGACTGTATTCGTTCTTCACCGACTCCATTCCGACCCCCACGCTGTCACTTCCCACTCCCGCGCAGGAACAGGAACTGGCGCGACTGGCACTTGAGATCGAGCGTGCCGAGCGGGAACTGGAACAGTACGTCAGCACCGCCGCGCAGCCAGACGACAAACAACTGGCAGCCGCGACGCCGACCTTGCTACCCGGCCCGATCTTGACGCTGGAGTTCGACGAACCCGCGGGCGCTCCCAATCTGTCGCGAGAAGGAAGGTTCGGCGGGGCGGTCCAATTGACGGGAGATGACCCGATCAAGACCGAGGTGGGAAACTACGAACGCTGGCAGCCGTTCAGTATCTCGTTGTGGCTGCAAATTCCGGAATCCTATGAGCGGGCCGTCGTCCTGCATCGCTCGCGGGCGTGGACGGACGCGGCCAGCCGCGGCTACGAGTTGCTCATTGAGGAGGGGCGACTCTCAGCGGCACTCATCCATTTCTGGCCGGGGAATGCAATTCGTGTTCGCAGTCAGGTGACACTCCCGTTGAATTCGTGGCAGCATATCGTTTTGAGTTGGGACGGCTCCTCTCGAGCCAGTGGTCTGCATTTGTGGCTCAACGGCGAGAAGCAGCCGACGGACGTTGTTCGCGACAACCTGACCCGGCAAATCACCGGCGGGGGGGGTGACGAGATTGCGATTGGCCAGCGGTTCCGTGATCAGGGCCTGAAACACGGTTCGGTGGACCGGTTGCATGTGTTTGATCGCGAATTGTGCGCGTGGGAAGTCGCCCAACTCGCTCAAGGGCAAGTTCCGCAGTGGCCCGCCGCCAGTCCGACCGGGGCTGCTGGGTCCTCTGGGGGTGCCGAAGACTCCTTACTTCAAGCCTATGTGCGGCGCTGTGATCCTGAGGGGCTCCGCCGCGTCGAGTGGCTTCGCGAGTGCCGCCGCGCATGGTGCGCACTGGCCGATCAAATCCCGGAGATCATGGTCATGCAGGATCGGCCGGGCCTGCGCGACACGCACGTACTATTGCGTGGTGCCTATGATGCGCCGGGAGAGAGCGTCGCTGCTCAGGTGCCGGCAATCTTTCCAGCCTTGCCCGCTGATGGTGCTCCCAATCGTCTGGCCTTGGCCCGCTGGCTGACATCGCCCGAACATCCGCTGACTGCTCGTGTTGCCGTGAACCGCTTCTGGCAACAGATGTTTGGTACCGGGCTTGTTCGCACGCCCGAGGATTTCGGCAGCCAGGGCCTCCCCCCAGCGCATCCGGAATTGCTGGATTGGCTGGCTGCTGATTTCGTCGCGCACGGTTGGGATGTGAAGCGTCTGTTACGCATGATCGCTCTCTCGGCCACCTATCAGCAGTCGTCCTCCTCACACGAGCCTGCGGTCGTTGCTTCCTGGACGCGCGATCCCGAGAACATCTGGCTGGCGCGGTTCCCCGCGCGACGTCTCACCGCCGAAATGTTCCGCGATCAAGCACTGGCTCTGGGAGGCTTTCACAGTGGCAGCATCGGCGGTCCTCCTGTGAAACCTTACGAAATCGAAGAGTCTTTCAAGCCCAGGCAGCGGGATCGCGGTCCCAATCTCTATCGCCGCAGTCTGTATACCTATTGGCGGCGGACGGCGGCACCGCCGGTGATGCTGGCGTTTGATGCCTCGGGTCGCGAGACCTGTCGTGTGCGGCGCGAAACAACGGCCTCTCCGCTGCAAACGCTGGTGTTGCTCAACGGCCCGGAGTTTGTGGAGTCTGCGCGCGGACTTGCCGGCATGCTGATCCGTCGTCACGGTCCCGACGGCACAGCGATCCTGATCGACGCGTTCCGACTGTTGACGGGTCGGCGTCCCGACGCCGACGAACTGTCCATTCTCCAGCAGCTATTGGCGACCGAACTGGAACGCTTCCGCGGAGACCCAACAGCGACCGCCGCCTATCTGGCGGTGGGCGATGCACGGCTTCCGGCGGACATCGACACGACCTGGCTGGCCGCCGTTGCCGTGATTGGTCAAGCACTGTTCAACTACCATGACAGTGTGGTGCTGCCATGACGGACGTTGCGCTGCCATCAATGGCGTCGCGGTGCCAGGACGAGCGATGTGTGCTGCGTGAAACCGTGTTGAGCTGACAGGCGAAGTCTCGACAGTCTTGGTGTGGGGTAGACAATAGTTAGTCTTGCGGGAGCGAAACGATGCTCGGTGAAGCCAGTGACTCGCGCCGTTCGCTGCTGTGGAAAACAGGGCTGGGGGTCGGTGCGCTCGCCAGCCTGGACCTGCTGCTGCGCGATCGGCCGCTGGCTGCCGGTGAGGGGATGTTGGGAGGCGTGCACTTTGCTCCACGCGCCAAGCGTGTCATCGTGCTGTTTATGTCGGGTGCCCCCTCGCAGTTAGACCTGTTCGACTACAAACCCTTGTTGAACGAAAAAGATGGTACCGAGCTTCCCGCGGACGTGCGTGGCACGCAACGATTGACGGGCATGTCCGGCAATCAGGCCAGTCTGCCACTGGTCGGGTCACCGTTCCGCTTTGCCCAGCATGGCCAGTCCGGAGCCTGGCTCAGTGAATTGCTCCCCCATACCGCGCAGATGGCCGACGACCTGTGCTTCATTCGGTCGATGCACACCGAGTCCATCAACCACGGACCCGGTGTGACTCATTTTCAAACGGGCTCGCAGTTCCCCGGGCGCCCGTCGATGGGGGCATGGCTCGACTATGGTCTCGGCACCGCCAACGACAACCTGCCAGCGTATGTGGTCATGATCACCAAAGACAAACAAGGACAGCCCTTAGGCGCACCGCTGTGGGGGAGCGGCTTTCTTCCGTCGCGACATCAGGCCGTGCAGTTCCGCAGTGGCAAAGATCCGGTCCTGTATCTCAACAACCCTCCCGGCATTGAGGCGTGCACGCGGCGGGAAATGCTCGATGCGCTGTCGCATCTGCATCGGCATCAGCTTTCTCTGGCCCCCAATCCACTCATCGAAACTCGTGTGGCGCAGCAGGAATTGTCATTTCGCATGCAGCGATCCATTCCCGAGGCCATTGATCTGCAGGGCGAACCGGAATCGGTGCTCAAGATGTATGGTCCGGATGTGTCACAGCCGGGATCATTCGCGGCGAATTGTCTGCTCGCCCGCCGACTGGCCGAGCGGGGTGTGCGGTTCATCCAGTTGTTTCATCAGGACTGGGATCATCACGGCGGCCTGCCAAACGGACTTCGCAAGCAATGCCGGGAAGTCGATCAAGCCTCTGCGGCGCTCGTGGCGGACCTCAAACAGCGCGGCATGCTGGAGGACACACTGGTGATCTGGGGAGGTGAGTTTGGCCGTACCAACTATTGTCAGGGCAAGTACACCAATCAGAACTTCGGCCGCGACCATCATCCCCGCTGCTTCACGATCTGGCTGGCGGGGGGCGGCATTCGTCCCGGCACGACGTGGGGGGAGACAGACCCGTGGGGCTACAACATCCTTACGAACCCGGTCCACATTCACGATCTGCAAGCCACCGTTCTGCATCTGATGGGCATCGATCACGAACGACTCACGTATCGCTACCAGGGTCGCGACTTTCGATTGACTGATGTCGCCGGCCGCGTGGTGCACGACATTCTGGCATAACGGCGCTGGACCTCAGTGGCGACGGCAAAGGCCAACTCGAGCGTGTGTCCCGTTCGCGCCGCTGCTCGCCAATTCTCCCCGGGCTGCCAATGGCGGACCATTGGCAGCCGGGAATAGATTGGAGACAGCAGCAATCCTCGACTAGCGCTGGCGATCGGCCAACGCCTTGCCGCCGCGAATAGCCGGCGACAGGTCGAAGCGATCCAGATTCATGACCTTTGTCCACGCGGCGACAAAGTCCTGCACAAACTGTTCCTGAGCCTCGCTGGCGGCGTAAACCTCGGCGATCGCCCGCAGTTGCGAATTCGACCCGAACACCAGGTCCACGCGCGTCGCCGTCCACTTGATGTCGCCGCTCCTCAGATCACGGCCTTCGAAGAAGTGCTGGCAAATCGAAGACTTCCGCCACTCGACCCCCAGATCCAGCAGATTCACAAAGAAGTCGTTCGTCAACACTTCCGGTCGATCTGTGAAGACCCCCAGTTCGGCCAGTGGACCACCCCCGGAGTTGATATCGAGGACCCGCAGTCCGCCAATCAACACCGTCATTTCGGGAGCCGTCAACGTCAGCAACTGGGCACGATCGACCAACAGCTCTTCCGCGGGGCGGTCGACTTCCGGCGCCAGGAAATTGCGGAAGCCATCGGACTTTGGCTCTAGCGCGGCGAATGACTCGACGTCGGTCATGTCCTGTGTGGCATCCGTACGCCCCGGCGTGAACGGAACCTGCACCGAATGGCCGCCCGCTGCAGCCGCCTGCTCAATGGCCGCACAGCCACCCAGCACAATCAAGTCCGCCAAGGACACCTTCGTCCCGTCCGTCTGCGTGGCGTTGAAGCTCTGCTGGATCTGTTCCAGCTTGAGCAGCACCTTTGCCAGATGTTCCGGCTGATTCACCGCCCAGTCACGCTGCGGGGCCAGACGAATCCGTGCACCGTTCGCACCGCCACGCTTGTCGCTACCGCGGAAGGTCGAAGCCGACGCCCAGGCGGTCGAAACAAGGTCGGAGATCGAAAGTCCCGACGACAGCAGGCTGGCCTTCAACGTCGCCACATCATCTGCATCAATCAACGGGTGATCGACTGCCGGGACCGGGTCTTGCCAGATTTGTGGCGGGGCGACTTCGGGGCCCAGCAGCCGCGACACAGGGCCCATGTCGCGGTGAGTCAGCTTGTACCAGGCCTTGCCGAACGCCACCTCGAATTCCTTGGGGTTCTCGTGGAAACGCTTGGAAATCGCGTGATAGGCTGGATCCATCTTCAAGGCAAGATCGGTCGTGAACATCATTGGAGCGTGTGATTTCGATTTGTCGTGCGCATCAGGCACCAGTGTCTTCGCAGCAGCATCGGTGGGCACCCACTGCCATGCCCCGGCGGGGCTCTTCTGCAGTTCCCATTCGTAGTTAAACAGATTGTCAAAATACCCGTTCGACCACTGGGTGGGAGTGGTCGTCCACGCCCCCTCCAGTCCACTGGTGATGGTGTCTCCCCCCTTGCCCGTGCCATACTTGCTGATCCAGCCCAGTCCCTGGGCTTCTACATCGGCGGCTTCGGGAGCCGGCCCGACGTTCTCAGCACTGCCTGCACCGTGCGCTTTGCCAAACGTGTGCCCGCCGGCAATGAGCGCGACGGTTTCTTCGTCGTTCATCGCCATGCGGGCAAATGTTTCGCGAATGTCATGCGCTGCCAGCAGTGGATCGGGTTTGCCGTTCGGCCCTTCCGGATTCACATAGATCAGCCCCATCTGCACGGCGGCCAGCGGATTTTGCAGCTCGCGTTCACCACTGTATCGGGCATCTCCCAGCCACTCGCTTTCCGGTCCCCAATAGATGTCTTCTTGGGGTTCCCACACATCGGCGCGTCCGCCGGCAAAACCAAACGTCGGGAAGCCCATTGATTCGAGGGCTACGTTCCCGGTGAGAATCATGAGATCGGCCCACGAGATCCGGTGGCCGTACTTCTGCTTGATTGGCCACAGCAGCCGACGGGCTTTGTCGAGGTTGGCGTTGTCGGGCCAACTGTTGAGCGGGGCAAATCGTTGCGTGCCGTATCCGGCTCCTCCACGGCCATCGCTCACGCGATACGTGCCCGCACTGTGCCACGCCATGCGGATGAACAACGGACCATAGTGCCCGTAATCGGCGGGCCACCAATCTTGCGAGTTGGTCATCAGCTCGCGGAGATCCTGCTTGACCGCCGCGAGGTCGAGCTTTTGGAACTCTGCGGCGTAGTCAAAGTCTGCACCCAACGGATTCACACTAGGGGAATTCTGATGCAGAATCTTCAGGTTCAGTTGATTCGGCCACCAATCGCCGTTCGACATCGACCCGGCTGCCGTGTGTCGCGCAGCGGCCGGCGCAACATTGCCCATCACAGGGCAAACGCCTGCTCCAGACGCCGACTGCTCCTGAATGACATTGACCAAATGAAGTTCCTGCTGTGCCACCGGCAACTGCTGAGCCGCCACGGGACTTCCGCAAACGAGGTAACTTACCAGCGTCATCCCTGTGATGACCGCACCGCCGCGACAGAGATCTTGCCACGCCATGAACCAGTTCCTTTCGAGACACAGAACGGAAATGCGCCTGCCCAGTCAATTCACCGGAGGCAGTCATGAGAGCTGACGCGTAGGGTTGCTTAAGACTATGTCCGCGGCGGCATCAGAAATCCAATGCGTGCCGTGCATGCATCCCATGCGTGTCACGCACCGACCAGTCGATTGGTCACGGACAATTTCACGTGCCCATGACACGGCGACAAGCCGTCAAGAGAATGGGATGGTGCTCAAACCGAACTGTCACATGTATTCTATCCAACGCGGCCAGTTGACATCAGTGCCGGCTGCGAAGATCAAGCTGTGACGATCAGGAGCCCGGTTCTCGCGTGTCAGTCCTGCAGCAAGGACAATTGCATCGCGAATTCGACACTGCCGCCGGGAGGCAGCGTTTGCCAGCCCGCGTCGATGCCACGCGCATTGAGATTCACCGCATCCGTCGCACACGTATAGGGTTCGATGCACAACGCGGCTCGCGCCGGAGGTGTGAACACAACCAGTTCGCGGAACTGTGCACTGGCCGTCAGTTCCAATGTCCGAGCGTGCTCAGGATCGACCACCGTGCAGCGAATCACGTCGCCGGACGGCGTCACGTTCGTCCAGACGTCGTCAAACGTGAGCCCCGCCAGGGAGCGTGGCTCACGAAGATCAAATGTGTCTGCCACTGGCACCCGCTCGCCGGTCGAGATGAAGTTCTTCAATTCCCAGCGCTCGGCTGCCGGCACCTGGACCGTGCATTGTCCAGGGGCCCCTGTCTTTCCCAGCGGGAGCTGAAAATACGGATGCAGACCAAAGCCATACGGCAGCGGGCGTGAGTCCGGGTTGAAGATCGCATAGCGGGCGGTCAACGTTCCCGGCGTGACGGTGTACGTCGCCTTGATAATGAAGTCGGCCGGCCACAGCGGCAGTCGATCCGGAGCATCCACAGACAGTTGGAAGAAGCCGGTCGCGGAATTCTCGGTGCGGGCTTCGATGCGCCACGGCCGATCGAAGCAGAAACCGTGAATGGCGTGACCCGGTTCACCGCGCGTTGGCAGTTGATAGTCTTTGCCTTCCCAGTGATAGCGTCCGTCGGCAATGCGATTGGGAAACGGAAACAGAATGGGAATACCGCTGGAACTTCCACGCACCTGACCGGTTTCGAAGTCGGACACGGCATTGAGCACGGAGACCTGTTCTCCGCCCGCCAGCGTGACAAACTCAAAACAGTTGAATCCGACGTCGACGAGAATCGACGCCTGAGATGCCCCGCTGGTGTCCGACAGTTTCAGAATGGTGGTCACGTGGTATGCGTTCCGAAATGAAGTCCAACATGGGCGATGACGGCAAATTCTGCCACCTGGCAGGTTGCTTGGAAACCCCTGGCCGACCGTTGATCAACCTCACCCCGAAGCAATTTGGCGGTGCCAGTGGCTTCGCCAGTGCCCGATCTTGCCAGTGCCCTATTTTGCGAAGGGGGAACAACACTGGCAGAGCCAGCGGCCCCCAGGCAGTTGTTGTGTTGGCAGAGTTCAACAGGCAGCTAGCCGACTGCACTCCTCCACCGCGCGCTATTGTCCGCTGGTTTGCGAGAGAATGGCGTTCATGTTCTGTTTGTAGGCCTCCACGCCGGGCTGACCGTATGGATTGATGCCAATCAGCCGCCCTTCGACCACCGTCGCCAGCATGAAGAACTGGAACAGCGCTCCCATCGTCCTGGCCGACAATTCGGGCAGGACCAGATCGGCCGTCGGACGACGAGCATCCGCATACGCTCGGTTCGTCCCCTCTAGCGCCGCTTTCAGAATGGTCGGATACGTCTTGCCCGCATACTTGTTCAACTGATCCTGATTCTCCTGCGCCGGCACGGCGGGCAGTTCCAGCGGAGGACCTGCCGGCGCGGTGACATACAGGTTGGTGATCAGCTTGTCGCGGACCCCTTCCTGGTGCTGCTGTCCGCGACTGTGCAGATCGCGTGTGTTCACCGCCGTCAGCGGGAACGCTCCCTTCTCTGCTTTGCCAAGGCTCTCCGCCAGCAATTGATCGTACCACAGCCCGGTCGCTTCCAATCGGCTCCCCCACGTCGACAGCACGCGCGTGACCAAACCGCGGTCGCGTTCCAATAAGTGGCAGATGGCCGTGTAATGCAGCACAGGATTGTCTTGCGTCGCTGCCTGGCGGCAATGCTCAGTCATCTCCAGCGCCCCTTCGAGCATCGCGACGATGTCCATGCCCAGCGCGGCGGCCGGCAGCAAGCCGACGGCTGTCAACACCGAGAATCGTCCCCCCACGCCGTCGGGAATGGGAAAGACAGCGGGATAGCCGCGGGCTCGCGAAAACTCTGCCAGCTTGCCGGCTTCACCCGTCACCGGAACCACGTACTTGCGCGATTCTGCAGAACTGGCGCCATAATAGCGTTCCAGCGCCTGCCGAAAGATGCGGAACGCCGCCGCCGTTTCGAGCGTCCCGCCAGACTTGCTGATGACAATCGTCCCCCACCGTTCCGCCAGTTCCTGCGGATTCTGGCATTGCTGCTGGAGCACGTTCACCAGCGACAGCGTGACGTCGTTGTCGACGTTGTTACCATCAAAATACAGCCGCGGTGCTCCCCGCACTGATCGCGCCAACTCATTGTGATAGCGATCGCCCAAGGCCTCAAACAGCGCTCGCAGGCCCATGTACGACCCACCAATGCCCAGCACCACCAGCCGGTCCAGTTCCTCGCGGAGCATCTGTGCCGTTTCCAGCATGCGTCCCACGAGGCTTGTCGATCGATTCTGTTCGTACTCGTCCAGCAATCGCTGCGGCAGATCGATGAAACCAGAGTCGAGCGGTTCCTTCGCCGGAGGGATGGACTGGCCACCCCGCAGCAGCGCGACGTCGGCGTACGTCTCATCGCGAGCCGCTTCCAGCGGGGCGATCAAATCGGACATTGCCTGCGGATCAATGAAGGGGAGGGCGGCCGACGGGTCATAGCGAAGCAGCTTGGTCATGACAGAGCTTTCTGGTGGGCCCCCTGGCAGGCACTGCTGTCGCGCCTGTGTTCGATCAGATCTTCGCGCCCGGACAAGATTTTTCAAGCCGCAGCGAATGACCATCGCCGGAGTTCGCCACAATCTCGTCCGCCCGGGCCCTGTTTCTACACAGCCACAGTTTCCGCGTGACCGCAGTGCGACCGCGAACGCCGTGCTTCAGGCCCAAGTTCGCGAGTGCATTCGGCCCGCGTTGGTCATTCAACCGCCGCCGACGAAACATGCAAGGCGGCGAATACGTCCTGCGGGTCTGTCAGTTCCCCCGCCGGTCGCGCCTCAGGGGCCCCAAATACCAGCAGGTCACTCTCAGGCAGCAGCGTGACGGCCGCTTCATCCAGTCGCCCCGCGGCGTCCAGTCCCCGAGTCAAATCGAGTTCCAGGTGTTTCGCCAGAAACCGGACCGCAGCATCGCGCTTGGAGAGCCCGTAGTCGTGCCCTTCGTCGGGAAAATGTGCGTTCTCGATCTGCTCAGGGGCCTCATAGAAACTGTAGATCCGTTGCAGGAACGGAAACTCCAGCCGGGGCGTGTTTAACGTCCAGTCTTTCCCATTGGACACGAGCAACTGAGGCTTCGGCGCAAACAGCCCGGCGATTTCGACATTGTTGGTCTCATGCTCTGGTCCCACATGAATCGGCAAGCCTGACTCACACACGCAACCGCCATAGAAATGTGCGGAGACCATGCAGACCGGCACCGACACCGCGAGACGCTCGTCAATAGCCGCCAGCAGAAACGTCTGCGTACCCCCGCCCGATGCCCCCGTGCAGGCCAGTCGCGACTGGTCCACAGTTGGCAGCGAACACAAGAAGTCGAGACCTCGCACGGTGTTGTACGTCTGCAGTCGCAGCACCTCGGGGTGTTTGTGCGGCACAGGCTGCGATTCGCCAAACCCCACCATATCGATCGCCAGCACTGTCGCCCCCATCCGCGCCAACACGGCGCATCGCTGCTGCATGTCGTCCCGCAACCGTCCATTCGGCCAGTGCCCGTGCGGACAAAGGATCCCGGCGGTCAGCCCCGCTCCCTCTGTGGGCACCGCGACTGGCGAATACAGATTGCCGGTCAACCAGAACCCTGGCAGCGATTCGATCGCCACGTTTTCCACGACATATCCGTCGTACTCACGACGCTGACGACGAATGGGGTTCAGTGGCAGGCCGCGAGGAAATGTGTCGCAGCCCAGCACAGTGCGAATGTGCTGGCGAATCACGCTCGCCCGGGCCTCCCAGGCGGCTCGCGAATGACCGACGGCAGCCCACGCCCGAAGATTTTCCGCCGCCACATCCTGCGGATAGGCGGCTCCCACCCGCAGCACGGGGGTCGCAGGTTCATGTGCCGCGCCGTTCGTTGCGAACATCAGCCACATACCGACAAGCAAGTACCGCTGCTGGATTCCCACTGCCCACCCCTCACCGAAAGTGAATGGAAACTCAATCACCCAAATGTCGCCTCGATGGCCCGGCCATGCGCTGACACTTCCACGCGCGCGACAATCGCATCCTCTGATTGCCAACACTCCGCGCGGCACTTAGACTGTTGTCACAAAACGTTCACTAACCACCGTGGCGACCGGCGAGAGTCTGATGTCGATCCGCGTGACGTGTAGTCAGTGTTCCGCACAATACAAAGTCCCGGCCGATCGCGCTGGGAAACGCTTCTCGTGCAGACAGTGCCAAAGCCCCGTACAGGTCCCCCTCGTGGCGGCTGACGCACCGGCGGCCCGGAGCGCTTCGCCTGCGAAGATCCCACGCGATGTGTCATCGACCAACGCCAAACGCAAACCCGCCGCGAAACTTGACGACGAGCTGGACCTCGATCTCGATAACGTTGAGCAGGAACTCGCCGAGCTTCCCACCCGCAGTTCGCGACGTTCCTCCGCGCCCAAGACAAAGAAAAAAGCGGCTCGCTCACGGCGGTCTGCTGCGCTCAATACTTGGGAACCTCGAATTGCAATTGGCATCTTCGGGCTGATGACGCTCGCTGCCATCAGAGGAGCCATACTCAAGGGCCTCTCTCAGCAAGCGTTCAGTCTGTCGATGTTGCTGCTGGCACTGATCACAATGCTGTATGTGAACGTCTTTCTGGGGCTGCTGAATCGCAAGTTCTCGGCGCGTCGGAACGCGAGGGCACTGGCGTTTGTACTTGCCATCGGGTTCGGGTTCGCCTTTGTGGGACTGAGTACCATCCCGTCGTCGTACGGCTCCGGAGTGAGCGGTGAAAGCGTGCGATTCGTACTTGGCCTCGTCGGCCTGGTCTTCGTCGCTCAGGTCGTGCTCATCGTCATTCTCTCTCGTGCATCGGCCAAGGCCTACTTCGATCAATAAAGCGTCGACTCGACTCTTGGCGCGGTGGCCGTGGTCACATTCGCCTGCGTTCTCCGTGGGACGTTTTTGTGACGACGCTCTATGTGGGCCACAGGGCGGCGAAAATGCCCGCGGTGATCATCGCAAAGATGATCCCGTCCAGCACTTCCATGGCAATCCGCCGCCGAAACCAGAACACATGCGGGAAGTGGGCGAAGCAGTGCGTCAGGATGCCCGTTGTTCCCACAACCCGGAATACGTGGGCCGCATCGGCCGACGGCGTCGGGATGGCTAATCCAGCGAGGTAGCCAATGCAGGCCGCGGCCACCATAAAGAATGCCAGCGTCTTGCCGATCGCCGCGCCCATGTTCAATGGTGTGGCCCAACGGATGAGCATCCCCGAACACGCCTGCCGCGTCTTGAACTCCGGCGTGCCAGCTTCATTGCCGTTCGCAGCGAACGGGAACATATACTGGTTGGGAGGCACCTGGTGACGGTTCAGCAGTTCCAGCAACTCTTGCTCAACCGGCAGCCGATTCCACTCCGGCTTGTGATGCGGCAGCAGCATCCACGCCAGAGTGCTGTAGATGTGCGTCGCCAGTCCCGAGAGCAGAATCGGCAGCCACAATTGCTCTATACCCATCGAAACCTCCCGGAAGTTACTTCACCAGCCAAGGACACGGTTTCGATTCCTTTCGGTGTGATGATTCCCTTCGGTTTTCCGCGCATTCCGCGCCGAACTGCCTCCCCAGCCCTTTGCCAGCGAACGCGCTGGCCAAGCCAACGCCCCTATTCCGCAGGCTCCAGCGTGTAGATCGCGCTGCCGTCTGGGGAATAGGTCATGAAGTACACCTCGCCGGCGTCATCCTGACCGAATGACATCACCGTGATCGATGCCGACGGAATCGATCGATTCCACCGCACTTGGCCCGCGGCCTGGTCGTAGGACAGGGCCCAGAATTGCCCGGACACGTAGTCGCCGTACACATAGGCACCCGTCAATTCCGGACACCGCTTGCCACGATAGACCACCCCACCAGTGATCGATCGTCCCACGGTGTGATCGTAGGCCCACACGGGGTCGGTCATCTGGCCGGGACCGGGCGCCTGCGGCCCACCAAACCGAGCCACCCCTTCACGCACGCTCCAGCCCAGGTTCGCCCCTTTGGTCACCAGACTGACTTCTTCCCACATGTCCTGACCGACATCGCCGGCCCACAAGTCGCCGGTTTCGGGATCAAAGGCCAGCCGCCAAATATTGCGGACACCCAAGGCATAGATCTCGGGCCTGGCGCCTTCCAGATTCACAAACGGATTGTCCGCGGGAATTGCATACGGCTTGTCGCCTGCCGTGTGATCCACATCAATACGGAGGACCTTGCCCAGCAGAGTTGACATGTTCTGAGCGTTGCGGAACGGATCGTCCCCGCTGCCGCCATCTCCCAGGGCGATGTACAGATACCCGTCCTTGCCAAACGCCAGTGTCCCCC
>JBGSIP010000849.1:0-6157 GCA_041742495.1 Planctomycetaceae bacterium | reverse complement strand
GATCCTCCTCTGTCGACTGGCGGATGAAATCGAAAATGCCTTCCCAGAATATCCAGTGTGGTGGGAACCAATGGGCCGAGTTGGCAAGCGACTCATGGATCAGCATGGGATCGGGCCCATTGAATTGGATTATGAGAGCTTAGACGGCCCATCTGGCTGATATGATTGATTCCATAATCCGTGCTTGTCTTGCAGAAATTCTTTCTCGAATTTCCCGAATGTTTGTGCACACGCTCCCAAACACTGCTTTCTAAGTATGTAGCGACGAGAACACGCGATTTCTTCATCGCGATCATTGCACGAATGCCTCCTTGACGCGTCTTCTTTCGCACCCAAGTCTATTTGTCCGATTGCAAATTCTATTACAGCAAGGGATCAGAAACGATGGCAAGTCTATTCACTACGTTTGAAGTCGGAGCCCACACTATCAAGTTGAAGACTCGAGAAAATGGCTTTGATCCTTCAACGACTTCTCTTTTGCTGGCCTCTTCGCTCCCGCCTCTGCCTGATGCACGCGTTCTCGACGTCGGCTGCGGCACGGGTTTGCAGGGACTTGTGGCAGGACTTTCTGGCGCTGCAGCCGTTCATTGCTGTGACATTAACTTACATGATTTGGAACTTACAAATGCTAACTTCAAGGCAAATGGACTTGAAAATATTTTGACCACGTTTCAATCGGACATATTAGACGGTATCCCGTCGCACGTATTGCCGTTTGATGCTGTTGTCGCCAATTTGCCGCAGTACCCAGGGGTTTTGACTGAGCGCTCCACGGGCCTGCAGCGCGGTGCGATTGCTGAGGGAGACGGCTCTGAACTCAATTTCCGTCTGCTCACGCAGGTTAAGCGCAGGAATATTCTCTCCAATTGCGGCAAGATTTACTTCACGGCGGCTTCCGTATCGAACATCACGCGCGTCCACGCCGCTCTGGATGAGTCATTTAACTGGAAGATTCTCCAGACAGCATGGGTTCCGTGGCGCTGGTTTGAGTTTGAGCAGAAACCTAGTGTCGATGCCCTTTGTGCTGCAGGCTCAGCATTCTATCGCAACGAATGCGGAATTCCCTGGACTCAGGTTCAAGTCATCGAAGCGTCTTTAAAATAAAGATAATCCGGGACTCGGATGGCAACCTAGTCGAAATTGCCAATCAGGAAATCACGTGAGGAATCGCAAGGAATAATGCAAAGGGGCTGATTACAATTGCTCTCTGGCATTTTGCACTGAAACTTCCCACAACGCAGGTTCCAGATCTTGAACGAGGGCAATAAAAAGTTTAATCGCCTTTGTCGCCTCGAAACAGAATTCAAAGTGTCTAAGATCACAAGACATGTAAAAATCGTGCATGAAACGGTGCACGAAATAAGTCAGAAAAGATGCCATTTCATGCAAGCAATGGAACCAGAAACCTCAAAAAACCAACTGGAAACAGCAATTTTAAGCGTTCTACCCTTCGATGGCATGCAAGAGGTCAGCGGTTCGATACCGCTATCCTTTTCTTCAGATCCTAAACTGGCTGGAACCTACGAAAACGCTGACAGTCAGCAAGTTTGAACCGTTCGGCTGAACGGAATCTTGAATGGTTTCTCAGCGGTTTAGAACAGCCGCAGACAATCACCTGAGACTGAACCTGCTGCCGAACGCCAGTTGCCTCCCTCACTTATTGGTGCCATCCAGGCATGGACAGCCAGTCCCAACCGAATTCCGTCACGTCTGGGATGAATGCTTCCGCTAAGAGGCAAGATGTTTTTCTTGTTCTCCGCGTACGGGAGCAACGCGAATGTCTTCAGGTCGTTCACCAATATGACTCTCTACTCTCCGCCCGTCATTGTGCGGAGATTCAAAACGCCCAATGACTCCGGCAATTCGTTAGCGCGCAGATCGTGGCGCGCAAATGAGCTTTCAACTCGCTGCTCGCAGAGTTCATAGAGAACCAATCGCAGCACGGAGTGCGTGTCCTCGGACGCCTGAATCGCTCCAATCCACTCCCGCACTGCGGGGTTTGCCTCGCAGAACTGTGTCCAGGCAGCTTCGTTCACGATCGTATGTGCCAGCGCAGCTTGGATAAGGGTCTCGACGGGATGCCCGCTAAGGATCGTCGCCAGTTCCGGGGGGGGCTCAGTGTCCGCCAGCACAAGGGCAACCCGCAACAGGGCGGCGCGATTTACTGACAAACTTTCGGTGCGACACAGTTGCACAATTTGCCCTATGGCGCGCTGGCCGCACAAGCCGAGGCAGGCAAGGCAAGGACCGGCCAGCCGATGATCATTGTGTCGCGCCGCTTCATAGAGCGCGAGCACGGAAACGCCGTCAGCTACGGAGTCGTCGTTGAGCAACTGAGTCAACAAGCCCCATGCCGCGACGTACCTGAGGGGAAAGCCTTCGTGTTTCATCCCCCCGACGTGCCAGTCGTCGCTCAAGTACTCCCCCAGCAGCCCAATCACTTCTGTGTTGTGGACTCCGGTAAGAAACTCCAATGCATAGTAATGCACGAGAGGGTCGTCTTCGCTCGGTTGCCGTTTTGTCAGCAGGGATTGCACGGCTTGCACCGCCGTGATGTGGGACCGGTCGGTGAAGGCGGCGAGTGCCCTTGCGGCGACCCTTGCCACGTGATAACTCGGATACTGGCCGCGGAATAGTCTTACCCCATGCTGATTGCTGCGCCGATCTTTGAGAAGTTCTAAGAGGATGGGCTGAGCGTCTTCCCATTGGTAGTGTCCTATGAGCTCCGCACATGTCTCTCGGACGGGAGCACTCGGGTCTTGCGCTAGCGCGAGGATAGCCTGCTTCTCCGAGTCGGTCGCGCCCTTCGCCAAAACGATCATCGCTTCACGCCGACAACGATAGTCCTTGTCCGCCAGACCCGCGCAGATTTGGCTACGGGCCACAACGTCCTCGCGACCATGGAGCAACCGTAGGGCATGCACGCGTATTTCGGGCGACTCCGACGCCAGGAGTCGCGGCAGATAGGCCGTAATGTCCTCTCCCCAGGTGGCCAGTTTAAAGGCGGCGCGAGTTGTCAGTTCATCTGACGAAGACGAGATCGCGGTCGCCTGGAGCGAAACACGGAAGAACTCGGCGTCTTCAGCCGGAAGCGACAGCCTCCCGATTTGCTCGGGGTGGGTGGCCTCCCACAGCCGGCGCTCCTGGGCATTGAGGAGCACATTAACGGCGCCATCGACTTTCGCTTCAGCATCCTCTGCCTCATAGGGCCGGGCGGCGACCATCGCATCGACAAGTTCCAACCGGCGCACTAGAGACAGCGATTTTGTGGCTTGGCTCAAGAGTGGCTCCAGTTCGTCAATGGTGAGTAGTAGCAACAAGGCGTGCCATCCTCGGGCAGCACTTTCCCCAGCCGCCATTGTCCATTGCCAGATCGTGGAGGCGATCTGCTTGTTTTTCGACTTACCGGCCGCTTTGAAAAAGAAGCTCTGCCGTGCCGGCAGGCAGACCCCTGCGAGCGCCTCGAGTTCCGGCAGCGGTGTGGCGGGGGTCACGGATTCGGCCCAGGCATCTAGCAAGTCGTCTCGGCGTGGATGATTTACCAACCAGTCATAGCCCTGACGTCGAATCCGTAAGGCAACGGTTTCCTTAAGAACGGCATCAGACGGTGCGAAGCGCTCTTGCGGCAGCTCCTCGATATGCGAGGCATAGTCGGCATTCATTTCTGCCTGCCTGGCCTGGCGATAGGTCTCCTGCTCCTCTTCCCACCACTGACAAGTCGAATCGTAGTGGCGCAGTGCGGCATCAAGGATGGTGTCAAAGGGGGGTGGCTCCACGGCCACGGCTCCTGCGATGGCTGCTTCGACGTGGATATTGTCATGCTCTAGGCCTTCCTCAACAGCCAGGAGGTAGTCGGCGGCGAGATTCCAGCCAAGCTGAGAGAAAAAAGCTTGCAACTGTGGCGCACGGTAGGCCGCACCCGATTCCGAACTGAGCATATTTTGCACGAACTTTCCCGCGAACTGGCGAGCGTCGGTCGAACCGCGGAGGCATTGGAGGTCGGCTTCGCTGAGGGTGGGCGGCTGCCACGGTTCGTAGTCCCACAGGCCGCCGCGGGTTGGTTTCGCGCGTAACGCGCGGGCCAGGATCGCGACGGGCGCTGCCGAGCGACTGTCAGTGGCGAGGTCACCAAACGCTTCAGTGAAGTCGTATCGCGAAGCGTCTGTCAGACGCGACAGGAGATAGGAGTCGATCGCAGCCTGGACGCGCGGTGGCAGTGGCAGCTGCCGGCCCGTGAGGCTTCTGCGGATGCGATGAGCCAGATCGCAGCGGTTCTTTTTAGCCAAGCCCTCCAAGAGCGCCGTCAACACTTCTTCGGTCAGGCCGGGCTCTTGGGTCACAACCAGCTCCAGGCCCTCGAGAATTGCCGGATGAGCCGTGAAGTCGCCGTCGTGCTCGCGAAACCATTGGGCTTGGGCCAGGTAAGTCAGCAGTTTGCGGACGTCGATTTCAGCAGTGAAGCCCCCCTCGCGAATTGTTCTGCGCAATTCATCCGTGATCTGCAGGTTAACCTTGCGATGCGCCATCATCCAGGCCCACAGCGCGATGGTACTGGCGATGGACTCGCGACCGAGCGCTCGGAGTTCGGCCGCGACCGTGGATCCAATCACGTCGACATTGCAGTCACGAATCAGCTTGTCCAGTTTCACCTCCTGTTCCGTAGTGGCCCGCATCAACAGCGAGGCAAACAGGGTAAGGGAGTAGGGCGCAGTCAGACTGCCGAGAATCTGGTCGCGGTGTTGCTGAAAGAAATCACGTTGCCAGGGCACCGCGCTCGCCAGCGCTCGCTCCAGGATCTCGCGCCGTTGCCCGGCCGTGTAATGGCTGTCATTGAGCAAGCATTGGGTGGCGGCAAGTTCCTGTGGCACTCGACTGGCGAAGGCCGTGTTCTGAATGGCCGTGCGGGTCGTGAGCAGAAACCGCTTGTCACTGCTGGCGCGGAGTAACAGCTTCGGAAGTTCCGACACCCAACGGTCAGCGTCGACCGATAACTTGAACTGTCCCCACGGATCTTCCAGAAAGAACAGGTAACGACCGGGCCGATTCAGGCACTTGGAGATTTCTCCGAGACCTGCCGCCTCGGTGACGACTTTGAAGGCATCCGCTGCAGCACGGTGCTGGCGAACGAGCTCCTGTGCCGTGAGCGTCTTGCCCATCCCGGGAGGACCGACGATCGCCAGCCGATGTTCGTTGTCCAGCCTCCTCGCCATGTCGTCGAAATTCCCGGGAGCAACAAAGAACTCTCCGGGGGCGGCAGGCGGCAACCCATCAAAGGCCCGCAAGAGGGCAAACAGCTGATCGCGGGTGTACTCCGGTGGAGCCTTGCGGAGGAGGCGTGACCGGACTTCTTCCTGGAGCTTGGCTGCACAGGCTCCGCGCTCGGCAAATGGCACGCCGGCTTGTTGCAATAGGGAGTCGATGCGCGCATGCAGAACGTCGGGTTGCTGCTGCTGGAGAATCGCAACGCGCTTGGCAGTTTCCGACGTCTCTCCGGGAGCGGCGTCTCCGGGAATCGTTTCTGCGGTGGAATCGTCGCCGAGGCGTTCGATGAGAAAGGGGCGCAGATCGTGATTGACCTGGGCACTGGTCAGCAGCACAAACCGGGCGGTCGGTTGCGCCAAAAGTTGGGCGATCGGTCGGATCCTGGCCACGGGGGCTATCGCCGAGGCAAGTTCAGCGCTGCCGCGTACGATTTCTCGAAATCCGGCTCGCGTCCACTGGTCAGTTTGCCGGAGCTTGATTTGGACTTCAATCGGTTGAGACGTGAACGCTAGCGTGACGTTTGAAACGGCCGCTTCGGCAGGTACGTCGAGATTCGCGGCCACGTCTTCGCCGGAGGCCGGTTCCACGACGAGGGACGGGCAATCCTTCCGATGGAATAGCAGTTCCAAGCCGAGCCAGACCGTAGCCAGGATCTGATATTCGTATCCTTGGTACGATGCGACTCCATCACTGTGGTCAGTCGTCATGCGGCATTCCGTTCGTCTCGATTTTAATGTTCTCAGCAGATGTGTCCTTGGCTATCTATTATACGATCTGAGACGACAGAAAGTAGGAACGCGAAATCTGCCTCATGCCATGACTGCCATAGCCGGTTGTTGTACAATCATTGGCCAGCGTTTTCGGATTGCAGAGTTTTGGTTCACACTTACCGGGC
>JBGSIP010000848.1:0-3006 GCA_041742495.1 Planctomycetaceae bacterium | reverse complement strand
CCGTCGAGGGGGACGCGATGCCTGGCTGCGATCCGCTGTCGGCCACGGGTGCCACAGCGGGAGCGTCCGGAACGACCGGGGTCGGGACGGGCAGCGGCGCTGCAGGGGAGACTCCCTCCAGCGGCTGAGCCGTTGGATCTTCTGCAATCCGCAGATCCTTGTACTCCAGCAGTGACCCCTTCTCGTAGTGGATGTTCTTCAGTGCGACCGCATATTCAGCACGGGCGCGGAAGAACTGCACCTCGGCCAGCACCAGTCGACGCTGAGCGTCCAGCACGCGGTCCGGCGGCACATCCATGCCCTGCTGATTCTTCTGAACCTCGAGTGCATCGACGTATTCCCGCGCTGCCAGATACTGGTTCAGCGAGTTCTGCACCGACTGAAACGCTCGGGAGGCATCAGCCACGGCAGCGTTCAGATTGCTGACCACTTCCCGCTGCTGTTCTTTCTGAATGGCCCGGGCCCGGCTGACGGCCAGTTCCGCATTGCGCACCGCCGCGTGACCCTGCCGATAGCCGATCGGCACGCTCAGTTCGACGCCCAACGTCCATTCCTGCTGATCGCCGGTGACGAGATTGCCCACCGACGAATTCGGCGCGGGACCGTTCTGGTCGCCGCCGGAAATGAAGTCATCCCCGAAGCCACGGAAGCGATAGCGGCCGATGGCGTCCAGCCGCGGATTCAGGAAGTTCTCCGCTGCGAGAAGCTCCATTTCGAGCTTCTTGACGTTGATGTTCTGCCGCTGCAATTCGGGCCGACGAGTCACTGCCTCATTGACGCAGGTGTCCCAGTCGAACATCACGCTGGCCATGATTGGTTCGTCAGCCGGACGAATGATGGCCCCGTCGGACGTCGGGAGCCCGCAAAGCAGCCGCAGACGACGTTCGGCCGCCAGCACGCCACCGGACCCCTGCACGGTGCCGCCGTCGGAACCGTTGCGAGTCTGAGTCCCTTGCAGCAGCCGGCCGGAGAGAGCTTCGTCGACTTCGGCCTTCAGCTGATAATACTGCTGGCGGGCCAGGGCTTCCTTAGCGCGATCCACGATCCCCGCATCGGCCCGCTCGCTGATTTCGCGCCAGACGACCAGGGCATTTTCCATCGACTTCTTGCGGGCATCGTGCTCGCGGTAGGCGATGTACAAATCCCAATAGGCGTTCTCGACGTTGCTGACAAAGTCCGTCATGGCCAGCACGAAATCGGCGTGAGCCATGTTGTAATTGGCACGGGCAATCAGAATCCCGTTGTAGACCCCCGGACGCGAGCCTGGCCCGGCAATCCGGTTGAATTCCAGCCCGCCACCTTGCAGCAACGGTTGACGGATTTCACCTTCCACCCACGACGTAAACGAGCTGCGGAACGTGTTGGCGGGGGCGTTGTTGCTGTCGTAGTCGGTCACTCCGCGGAAGGCCAAAGCGGCACCGGTGGCCGTTCGCTTGGACAGCTCGAGTTGATACTGATTCAAGTCCTGCTGGAAGGCATTGGTGCCCCCGGCGAAGAACGCGTTGTTGAAGATGCGGTCGTTCTTGTTGTACGTCGCCGACGCACTCAACTGGGCATCAAACGCGGCCAGCGCGGCTTCCATCCCCAACTGCGGATCGGTTTGCGCAATCTGCATGGCATAGCCGGTCCGCACGGTATCCGGGGACCGCAGCACCACGCCGCCAATATCGCGAATGACGGTCGAATTCTGCATCGCTTCGCGCAGCACCTCGCCGAGCGTGCGATCGACATACACCAACTGCGATTCGTCAATCCCTTGTCCGGTCACCGGGGGAGGTGCGTAGCGGGTTTGCTCGTACAGCGGGGTGACCGGCTCATCCACGCGGGCCGAGAGGGGGTCGACACGAGACGTGTCGTTGCCGACGGTCTGCTCCCAGACATAGCGGTTGGCCGCACATCCGTGCAGGGAGAGAAACGCCGCCGACCCGAACATCACGAGGGTTCGGAACGGCAGGACTGAACGAAAGGCCCGGACGCGAAGCGAATTCGCGGTCGGAATCCCGAACAGTCGGCTCAGGAGTTGAAAATGTTTGCCCATGCTTCGCGCCCACCGACGTGTCTAGTACCGCGACACGAGTCAATTCACCGAGTCGTTCGCGCAGCATCGCTACACGAATACGCCCCGTCCTTGCGTCATATTCGGCATCTGCCCGAGAATGAATCCAACCGTTTACGAGCCCGGCGGAAGCGATTTACTGGAATCAACGCCCTCCCGTGCCCAACGGGCTGCCAACCGGAACGGTCTTTCGAGAATCCCTCAATTTGGCTAAAGTTTGTCGGGGTTCACCGTCGTGAAACGGCGAAATAAGATCCAGTCGTGAAACGGCGAAATAAGATCCAGCCGTGAAACGGCGAAGCAGGATCCCGTCGCGAAATGACGGAGCAGGGTCCCGAGATGAAATGACGGAGCGTGATGTGGCCCCCACCCGGATGGATGCAAATTCCCAAACCGCCGGTCCGCGCGACGTTCCGACGGGGGAGCGTCCTCGCGGCGGGTCCTTAAACGCTGCTCCACAACTGCACCAGTTGCTGGAACAGGCACAGGCGCGGCTCGGCCGAGATGCCAGCCCCGCCGACTTCACCCGCGCCTTGCTGATCGAGCTGGCAGAATCACTGGGTACCGCGGGAATCTGTCTGTGGAAGACAACTGGCGATTTACCAGAACTCAACGCCTCCCTCGGCGCGACTGACCTGTTGCAGCGCGATCTGGCCGTGGTCCGCGAACTCACCCCCGGTCAGGTTCGGGCCAGCCCGCTGGCCGCTGCGTCGGTCGGCAGACATCTCCCCGGCCACGACCTGCGACGTGCCACCGCCACCGCCGAGGTCGTACCGGGAATCCGGCTGACACTGGATGTCATCGTCGAACACGCCGAATGGGTGCGGTCACTGGCCTTGGAGCTGGTCGAAGTTTTCGCGGACCTCCACCGCCGCATGATGGCAGCCGCGCATCAAAGCGCCGGTGATCGCTTTAGCCAGGTTGTCGCGCTGATCGGCGAATTGCACGAC
>JBGSIP010000847.1:0-1686 GCA_041742495.1 Planctomycetaceae bacterium | reverse complement strand
GCTCCGGCGCTCGCGGCCGAGGTGTCTGCGGAGGTGGCCGCCCGGCATGGGCTGCGGCAGGACGAGCAGCAGGCGCTCGCCGGATCGGCACGGGAGATGGCGGGGCAGAGCGACCGCGGCTTGCAGGTGGGAAAACTGTGGCTGCCTGTGTCTGCTGTGCGCAGTCAGGCTATTGGAGACCAAGCGGAGAACGACCCGTGGGGGCGCACGCTGCCGCTGGTGGATCCCGGCGACAATTCTGCCGATGCGGGATTCGGCAACTGGAGTCAGGAACGCGAGCAGGGCCGGAATCGGCGCAACTCCCTCTCGCGGGAGTATCTCGAACAGTGGATTTCCGATCGCATGTCGACCTTCGATATCGAAGGGCAAATGTCGCAATACAGCAATCTGTTCCGCATTGCCGCCTGCGGACAACTGACGCAACTGCAGGCGGAGCACGGCAATCGCAATTTGCCGCTGATGATTCCACTCGCCGCCGTTCCCGCCGGGGAGACACTGTTGGAGACTCGTGAGTTGCTGGCCCAGCGATTTCAGTTGTTCGGCGCGGTGTATCGCCGGCATTTGCCCCAGACCGGCCCACGACTGTTTCACAATCGCCTCGCGGCGACAGCCGATACACTCGCGTTTGCGCAAGTCGACCTGTACCTCCCGGCGTCGCGCTATATCTGCTGTCCGTGGCAAGTGCTGCGGTGGACTGGTGAGAGCTTCGAACTGGTGAATCGCACCGATGGCTGGCCGGAGGACTGGAGCAGCTTTTCGCAGAATTGGACCGTGCGACTGGTGCCCGCGACAAACCCCGCGCTGCCGCAGACACTCGCCGCGATGTCGGGTGAAGAGATGTCGGGATTGCGGCTGTTGGACTGGTCCTCGATGGCCGTGGATGGCAGTTTTCACTCGATGGTGACGCACTGATGAACGCTCACTCGCGACGACGTCACAAACAGCCAGCGCCGCGACGTCGCGGGCTGAGTATGCTCGAAGCCGTACTGGCAATCCCCGTGCTGCTGTTCACGATGGCGCTGATGGTGCTGGTGGGGCATGGTGGAGCGTGGAAAATCAAGACGCTGGCCGCCAGTCGTCACAGTGGGCATCGCGTGTTGGGGGAACGCACGGCGGCCGGCGAAGGTCGACCGCGGGGCTGGCCAGAACAGGGGGTCATGGAAGTCCGGACGGCGAGTCCCTCGGTATTGACTCGCGATCCTTTTGCCGTGCATCGCGTCGTGAGGGGCCCCGTGCTCACGGCCAGCAACGGCGGTGGTGGGGCCGGCGGTCCCTTTGGCGGCGGAGCGAGCCTGCCGGTGGATCGCGAACTGTTCGATGTGACGATTGGCTCGATCAAAGGCTATGCCGAGTTGGAGCAGCCGTTTCCGTTGTTCCGCAAATTGCACCCGCGTGAGTATCGCTTCACGCAGGATCATGCGCTGCTGGGCGGAACACGCTGGCAGATCACGGACATGAACATTCCCAATCTGTACCGGCGCGTGCTGAAAACCTACGACTTTAGGGAAGAACTGTTTGCGAACGGCACGTGGGGGGGCTGGCTGTCGGCACAGCAGGCATTGATTGCCGCCTATGCCGATCCGGCCTTGTTTGTGCTGGATCGCGATCAGGAACTGGCCGACCACTTTGGCTACGATGCACGGGGACGCCGCGGGATCAATTTTCACCCCACCCCCTGCAATCGTG
>JBGSIP010000846.1:0-2036 GCA_041742495.1 Planctomycetaceae bacterium | reverse complement strand
AACATCGCACGCAGCTGCCGACGGCAGCCCGGTTCGACCAACAGTTTCATCAAACGATCCTGGCCATGTCTGGCAACCACGCCCTACTGATCCTGGGAGAACTGTTTGCTCAGTTGACACAGGAGACGTTTCTACGATCCTGCGGCAGCCATGAGAGTCGGCTCGCCGAACATTGCCGCGAGCACGCCGCGATTGCTCGCGCAATTCGCGAACGCCACGGCGACGAGGCGGAACGCCTGATGCGCGAACACCTGATGCAGGATCTGGCGGCCATCGACGGGCAGTGACCGTGCCGCCAGCTTCCGTGGCATCAGCCTGTCGAATGGCGTGTCCAGGTGGACGGCAGGGGGGCTTCGATCACGACGGGTGTGCCGCGGACCGGGTGTTGCACTGTGAGACGCCGGGCGTGCAGTCCAATCGAACGATCGGCGTCTTGTGCGCGACCGAGGATGGTGGTGGCTCCATACCGGCGATCACCGACGATGGGATGGCCAATGTGTGCCAGTTGTCCGCGGATCTGGTGAGTCCGCCCGGTCACCAGAGAAATTTCGAGTAGCGATTGCCTCGCAGCCAGTTGCAGTTCGGCTTCGCGGATGACGCGATAGTGGAGAATACTCTGGCGTGGCACCTCGCGACCCGCGGCGACCGTTGCTCGTGGCGGCTGGTCGAACACCTGCACGACGGGCTGATGTTCGCGACTGACCAGCCAGTGCTCCAGTGTCCCTGTGCCAAGCGCCAGTTGTCCTTCGACGAGGGCCCAATAGACCTTTTCGACAGTGTGCTCTGCGAACTGCGCTGAGAGTCGAGCGGCACCCTTCGAGTTCCGGCTGAACAGCGTGACGCCCGAAACCGGGCGATCAAGCCGATGCACGATCCCCAGATACACGTCGCCGGGCTTATTGTATTTCGCCTTGAGGAATGCGCGGACCGAGTCGGCCAGACTCACTTCGTCGGCTGCTGCACCCTGCACGACAACACCGGCCGGTTTGTTTACGGCGATCAGTGGTGCATCTTCCAGCAGCACATCAATCACGTCATCGCTTTCAGGAACAACGCAGAGGGTTGCCCACCTGACTCGGAGACCGACTGTTGCGTGCAGGAACCTGGCCGAGCCTGAGTGTGGAGCCCCGTGCGGCGAGGACGCACTCTACGGAGATTGCTTGCGCGGGGCCGGCAATTCAATGTAGCCCATCAGTGAGTCGTCCGGAACACTCGCCGTGGATCTCAGTTTCGACTTTGGGGGTGGCGGCAGGAACTCCACAGTGCCTTCCACCTTGGTCGGGTCGTGCGGCTGCAGTCGTGCCGGGGTATTCACGGCCACCGGCGACTCAGCCACAGGCACAGTACGGTGAGGTGCGGCCGAGGTCGCGGCCCGCTCAGGGGCGGGCCGGGTTCCGGCGTCGGTCAGATTGTGAGGAGTGCTCAGCGAGCCAGCGGCCTGGCCGCGGATGGTGTCGAGCACGGGTTGACGATAACTCTGCCAGCCCTCATCGACACTGCCGAGTCCGGGCAGACGCACTTCGAGATATTGCGCTCCGAGTGACCGAGTGACATACGCGGTCAGTGAACCGGGCGTGGCCTGCGGATTGGTCACGGTCTTGATTTGAAAGTCCTTGCCAATCGCTCGCAGATGAACGACTTCCGTGGGGCGGAAGTTTTGCATCATGGCGACGAGTCCACGGACTTCGGTTTCAACGCTCACCGCCATCGGTTCCGGCCCACCGACTGTCGGAAACGATTCTTCGAGTACGGCGCCGCGCAAGTTCGTCGCGACGCCATAGGCAGTGCCGTCGGGATTGCCAGACCGCACCAGCAACACTTCTGTTCCCTGCCCGGTCCCTTCATTGACCAAGCGATAAAGCAGCCGATCCATATACAGTGGCGCGAGAATTTCACGGCCGTCGAGTGACCCAATCACCAGCACGCGGCGGGGTCCCTGCCCAGCGGCGCGGAACTCCATTGTGCGTCCGTCAGTCGTTTGATAGCAGCGCGACCATTGCACAAACGCCGTGCCGGCTTGCGGCGTGGCGGCTGCC
>JBGSIP010000845.1:0-9380 GCA_041742495.1 Planctomycetaceae bacterium | reverse complement strand
GGTTGTCGAGGGTTCAAATCCCTTCGCCCGCTTTTTTCTTTTGGCAGTCAAGGCGATTTCCTGGGACGTGTGCCCGACCCCGCCAGTTTTCTCGCCGAGCATCGTCGAGGAGGATGGGGTGCCCCGGGGGGGCGGATTTTCGTCACGGCCGGCGGGGATGCCCCTTTAAGCAGTGCATGGGCTGTGCGGGAACAAGTTTTCCGGGAGCGAGGTTGCCAGAGCTGATCCGTCTGGCAACGTCTCGTTTCAGCTTGTGAGCCAGTGTGGTTCCCCACTGTGTTGCCGTTGTTGACCGGCCTGCTTTGTGTCTGCTGGCGGAATCCCGCGCGGTAGACAGCCTGGCGACCATCATGACCGTTGAGGAGAGGCTTGCGTGGCTGAAAACACCGTCGCTGACGACACTGATGCCGACTACGAAGACCAGGCCGCCATGGGCGAACTCCTCGGTCAGGAAAAGTTGAATCTCGGCGTCGAGATCAAGCCCGTTGGCCCCTGTCGCAAGCACGTGACGGTGACTGTCCCGGAGGCGGACATTGCTCGCTTCCGTGATCGGACGCTGGAGATGTTCGCCGAAGAAGTCAAGGTTCCTGGCTTCCGCCAGGGGCGCGTACCGCTGCGGTTGATCGAGAAGCGGTTCCAGAAGGAAATTTTGGCTGAAGTTAAGCAGAAGCTTCTGCTGGCCAGCTTGGCGCAGGTCACCGAAGATCACGATCTCGACCCCATTGACGAGCCCGAACTGGAAGTCGCCAACTTGGAAGTCCCCGTCGAAGGGGACTTCGAGTACGAGTTCAACATCGAGGTTCGCCCGACGTTTGATCTCCCCAACTATCGCGGCCTCCAGTTGAAGCGCCCGGTCCACGATGTGACCGAAGCCGACATTGACCAGCACGTCCAACTGGTGCGCGAGAACCTCGGGACCCAGCGTGAAGTGGATGCGCCGGTCGTCGCCGATCTGACAGTGGACATTGACGTTGCGGTGCGGCATGAAGGCCAGACGATCCGGGAATTTAGCGGCATCCGCGTGCGAGTGCGGAACAAGCTGCAATTCCAGGATGCGGAAATGCAGGGCTTTGCCACGCTGATGACCGGTGCGACCAAGGGCGAAAAACGGACTGGCCGCGCCACGGTCTCTTTGGAAGCGAGCGACATCTCTCTGCGGGGTGAAGAGGTCGACGTCGACATCACCGTCAATCAAGTCATTGAAATCGTTCCCAAGGAGTTGGGCAGCGAACTGTTCGCCCGGTTTGATGCCACCGACGAAGCCAGCTTCCGAGCCTCGGCCAAAGCGGCCATGGAACGGCAGGTCGCCTATCGTCAGCGTGAACAATATCGCGACCAGATTCTCGCCGCGATTACGGGTTCGAGCACTTGGGAACTGCCGGAAGGGCTGTTGCGCAAGCACGTGGACAACGCCCTGCGTCGCGAAATTCTCGAAATGCAGCAGGCAGGCTTCCCGTGGCAGACGATCGCCGCTCGGGAAAATCAGATTCGCCAGCAAAGTGTGACGGAAACCCGGCAGGCGATGAAGGAGCACTTTGTGCTCGATCGGATCGCCAAAGAAGAGAACATCGAAACCAGCCCGGAAGACATTGAACGCGAAATCCTGTACATGGCCTACCAGCGGGGCGAATCACCCCGGGCCATCCGTTCACGCCTGGTCAAATCCGGCATGATCGAGAATCTGCAGGCTCAGATTCGCGAACGCCGCGCGGTGGAGTTCATTCAGGAACACGCCCAGTTCGTGGATGAACCGATTTCTCTACTGAGCAATCTCGATGTGGCCGTCGTACAACGCTCGATCTGTCCCGAGGTTGGCGATGTCGACCTGGGCAACGAGCAGGACGACGACTAACCGCGCCTGGTCTCCGCAGGCGCATCGTGCCTGCGGTTATCCCGGCAGCCCGCTCAGATTGCTGCCGCACGACAGGCGGTGCTCGCAATAACGGGCTCTGAACGCGCCGAGGTCACCGGAGATGGCATTCCGGAGTGACCAATCTGGCTGTTGTCACTGAGGCAGTTCAGGTCGTGCCTGACGCCGTCGAGGCAAGTGCTGTCCGAGACGCTGCCCAGGCATCGATCGCTGGAAGCCTCAGTTGGCATGTCCCGCGATGTGCAATTCACCGGGTGCCGCGACGGGCGTGTCCAGTCGTGCCAGGAAGCACCATCCGTGGACAAGTCCAGCCGAGCGCCAAGAGTCCAGCACTCCTCAATCCGAGGACATGCCCGACCTGTTCCGCTTTGGCAACTCACAGCACGTCCATCCGCGTGTTATCCTCTCGAGCAATCGTGAGTTGCGTCTGCGACTGTTCCAGCCGTGGCACCGACGACATCGGCTTCCTCAAGACATTAAACTTCGCGCGACTTTTTGTCTCCAGCGCCCCGGATCCCCAGCGCCGCAGTCTCCCCCCTACTTTGTCACAAGGCTCTCGTTCGTGCCTCTCGATCCGCAACTGACCAGCGCAGCCGTGTATCCCAATGCCAGCCTGCTGGGCCGGGCCTGCACACTGGCGTATGAATCGCCGGCCGCGGGAATTCCCCGGTTTGCCAGCGAATTGCAAATGACGGCCACCTTCATCAGCCGCGACAACACGCAGGTGTATGTTGCCCACGACGCACAGAATGTTGTCGTGGCCTTTCGCGGCTCCCAGGGCCCGACCAGCATCGACGGATTCAAGGACTGGCTGCTTACCAACGCCAACAACTTTCTGATTGTCCCCGACGGGGCCATTGGGACCGATTTTCTGGCCGCCGGCGTGGGAGCCCGATTTCATCGCGGCTTCATCGGTGCGCTGGCGGAAATCTGGTCTCCGCTCGTGGCACAACTCGAACAGCTTCCACTGGGGTCACGCAAACTGTGGGTCACTGGCCACAGTCTGGGGGGAGCCATCGCGATGCTCGCCAGTTGGCGGTTCATTCAGAATTTTCTCGACGTCCATGCGGTTTACACTTTTGGCTCGCCCATGGTGGGCAACGAAGCTGCATCCAAGGCGTTCGAGCGGGAACTGGGGGGACGCATTTTCCGCTTTGTGGATGCGCCTGATCTGGTGCCCTGGCTACCCACGATCAGCCTGATTGCCAATCCGTTCATGCACGGTCCCACGGAGATGAAGCTTGCCTCCGGAGCCGGAGCCATCAGTTCGGCAATGGATCTGCTGCGGGAATTGGCGGGGGTCGCTGTGGGGGGACTGCTCGACGGCAGCCTGCAGGACAAAATCTGGGCCCAGTGCCAGCAGCGTCTCTCCGCCCATGACATCGCCAACTACTGCCGCCTGATCGACAAGGGCCCCAAATGACAGGCGGCGCGTACCGCAAACGTCACTCAAAAGCTGGGCACGCGAGCGCGAACGGCCGGATCGAAGTAACGGGGATCGGTCCGGCTTTCCCGAAAGCTCATCCCGAATCCCTGCTGCAATTCATACTGGGCGCGGGCTGCCCACGGCGTCCCAGTGTGCTCCTGTGCGACGGCAGTGAGCAACTCGGTGGCGCGGTTCCGTTCGCGTTCGAGAGCTTCAAAATCGACACCCGTCGCCGCAATCTGCTGCGGGTCGGGTTGCAGCAGCGACTTCACACGTCGCAGCGTCCATTCATTCGTTTCTTTCTGCTGGGGGACCGGTCGCTGTTTGGCGTGCTGATCGGTGGCCAACATGACCTGAAACAACCGGACGCGATACGCCAGCAGTTGCCCCACGAGCAGATCATAGTGGGCCCGCCACCGTTGCGATCGTTCTTCGGCACGCAAGTGCGACACCGCTTCCAGTCGGGCCAGTGACGATTGCAGCTTGCCCAATGCGCGCTGGGCGCGGCGAAAACTCTCCTGCCCCTGTGCTGCAAACTCTTCTGGCGACAGGGCATAGTGACTCTCGCGGATGCGCAGGTCGTCATCCAGATTGGGATTCAGTGCCACAATCACATCAAACAAGGCGGTGCGAAACGGGCTGCGACTCCGGTCCCGTTCGTAGTCGACGCGCGACGCGAGGTCGGGCAGATATTCGAGCATGGCTGCCGATTCAAAGAACCGGTCGGACTCGCTACCCGCGCCGCGCAGCCGTTCCTCACGGCCGGGCAACATGAAAAAGATGCCGCCAGTCTCGCGCGACAAGCGCGCCATTTCATAAGGGCCAAAGCCACTCGAAAATGCATCCCAGCGCTCGTGCAGTCCGTCATACTGCAAACATTCCGGCCGTGCGGTCTCTGGACCGCGCCGGACCTGCACGGGGAAAGTGATGCCGGTTTCAGGGTCGCGCCATTGCTGCCGCGCGTACGGAAATCCAAAGATCGACTCGCGAGACAGAAAATAGACCGGGGCCCGCGCGGCACGCGCCTGCTCGACCACCGACTCCAGTGCCTCGCCGTCATCCCCCGATTCGTCCGACACCACCACAACCATCAGCTTGCGACGAGCACGCAGCGTCGCCTGTCCATATTCGCTCAACGTCGCACCGAGGGCCGCAAACAGCTTCTCCTGTCCGCTACGGTCGACTTTTACCCGTCCGATGGCGGCCTGGATGTCGGGCACGTTCCCGGTGGGACGCGGCGTCAGCGGTGTGACCGAGCCCCCAAAGCTGATCACCGCAGAAAGTAGCGGCTCACGCGAGGCCCGCTGAACCTGACCAGTCTCCTGCGCCACTCCCAGTTGTTCGTACACCTGCTGAAACTGCGCACTGATTTCAGCGCGATCGTCCGACATGCTCTCGGATTCGTCGAACAGCCAGGCGACCGTCACATCCTGCTGTCGCATCAGCCGCAGGATTTCCTGAGCAATACGATTCATCGCCTCTCCGTAGCCCTCCGCCCGGGCCGCGGCCACGCCCGAAATCTGCCGCTCACCCAGATCGTAGCCCAAGTCCATCAGCATCGGCATGGCTGGTTCGGCCAGCGTGATTGGCTCCAGTGGGTCAATGAGTGATGCAGCAGCCGCCAGTTGCGTGTTCGGGACCGCAGCCCCCTGTGCCGAAGTCATCTCGGTGGCGACCGCGGCACCTGCCTGATCGGCCAGCCGCACATCGTCCACCACAGCGTCGAGGACGCGGGTGAACTCTTCCTGCGGGGGAGGATCGGGAAACAGCGTCTCGAACGCAACTTCGGCCGCCGGCACTGGTGCGGAGAACTTGTAAATGGCCAGCAGCAAGCAGGCAATCACATGCAACGCCAGTGAACATGTTGTCGCCGTGAGGGGTCGATTCATGGGCACGGTGTGGGACCACCAGTTGTGAGACCAATGCGGAAACTCAAGTGGGCTGCCGGGGGCCTTACAGTTTGGGAATGGCTTTGGGTTCCGGGCGTGGCATGCGGGGTTGCGGCGTGGGAGTTGGATTGGGCATTTCGGTCGGCTCGGGCGGATAAACGGCCTTGGCTTCTCGCCATTCCCAACCCAGCGGCGACTTCAGTTCTTCGGCGGCGAGCAGCGCCCACGGAGTGTCGGCGTGATCCTTGACCACCCGCTGCAAGTATTCGCGGGCGCGATCCGCCAGCTTGCGAATGGTCACATCTCCGGCCACGGCTTCGGCGGGCACCAGTCGCCACTGATTGTTCTTGGCATTGGTAAACGTCTGAGGGCTGGACTTCATCGCCGCCAGGACGGCGTTGTACCCATAGGCGCGGGCTCGCAGGGCGAGAGTACGCCCCATCGCCAGATCGTAACCGGCACGCCAGCGCTGATCGGGAAGATTGGTCCGGGCCCGTTCACCCTGTTCCAGCAGGGCCTGCAGTTCGTTCAGCCGATAGTCGATTTCTGCCAGCGGCTTCTGGGCCTCGGTCAGTTCTTCGCGCAGCCGCGTGTCGGTATCGGCCCGAAACGCCAGTTGCGGTTCGGGAATCGAATTGATCAGCGACGCATTGGCGGCTCGCACCAAGGCCGTCTTGGTGGGATGCGCGGCCACTTCGGCTTCAATCAGCCGCACGGGACGATAGTCAGGCTCGTAGCTGCGCATCAGGTTTTCGTCAAAGGTCCGCACCCCCGCCGATTCAGCCGCAATGAGATACAGGCCCCCCGTTTCCGAGGTGAGTCGAGTCAGTCCATACGGACCGTACCCGGCCGAGAGAATATCCAACTGGCGGGCGTCGTTGTTCCAGAAGGCAACCTGCAGCACCTCGGGATAGACCGATTCCGGGCCGCGATCAACGGGCAGATTGCGGGTGAATGTGTTCTCCCCTTCGGTCCATGTCCATGTCACAAATTCCTGCTGCTTGCCAAAAAAGGCGGCGTTGCCAACGCAATAGCAGCGAATGCCATACGTCTTGCAGAATTGAATGGCACTGTCGAGTTGGGCCAGATCGTCTCCGCGCTCGTCCGTGACCACAATCAACATGATGTTGTAGCCACGCTTGGTGCGATAACCGGCCCACTTGCGGGCCACAGCATCGACGGACGCAAACACAAAGTCGTCGCTGGAGTCGTACTGCTTGACCTTGGCAATCGCGGCCGAGACTTCTTCGGCTGTGCTCACTGGTTCGGGGGTCAGGAGCTTGAGGTCGGTCCCGAAGCTGACGACAGTCGACAGCAACAATTCGTCCCGATCCAACTCCATCACGCGCAACTGGTCGTAAACGACCTTAAGGCGTTCGGCGACGGCCGCTCGCCGGGCCTTCATGGACGGAGACGCATCGATCACCCAGCAGACGAGCGTCGGCTTGTTGCGCAGCGACGTGGCGATTTCAAATGTCAGCCGATCCATGGCTCCCTCGACACCGCCGGGGCGATCGGTGCGGCCGCGTACGCTGACGGACTGCGTCAGGTCTTCGACCCGTTCGGGAAGTGCCACTTCGGAAACGGGAATCGAGATTTCGACCAGATCTTCCGCCAGCCGCTGTTCCAGCACCTGTTCCGGGGCCGTTTGTTGCACCGCCTGGGCGGAGAGCGTTTCGCCACCAACGAGCGTTGTATCCGCTTCGGCACCGATGTCGGGGGTCGGGGAAAGCTCGAATTCGTAGTTCTCGGGCGGGGGTGGCATTTCAAAGGCGCTGGTCACCAGAATGGACTCGCCGATCGGGGAGGACCGGAACGAATACATCCCCAGCATCAGCAGCACCAGCACGTGCACGACCAAGCTGGCCGCCCAGGCAGGCAGTTGCGTCAGCCAACGACGGCCGCTGGTGGTTTCGAGCCCCTCTGCGGTCGCGTGTCCCTGAATCGGCGGAGCCGTGGCCATCAGTCACTATCCTTTTGTCGCCCGCGGACTGCCGCTGGTCTCGGTCCCGTCGCCTTAACTGCATTCGCAGCCAGCGTTTCGGAAGACCAAGTCAGCCGGGTGTCCGCACCGTTCCTACCCACAGCAAGCTTACCTTCCAGGGAGCCGGAATGTACGGCCGGAATTTGCGATCTCCGGCACTTTCGCCCAGATCGTGTCCGGCGGAATTTGACCTGCGCTGGGCAACTCAATTTCCGTCCGGGAATGCCTCGCCGTCGATTAATCGCAGCCGGATCGGTCGGTGGCCGGGTTGAGGCCGGTTCACACCTGCCGCCAAAAATCGTCATCCGCAATGCCCAGTCGCTGGCGGGCCACGGCGACGTCTTCGCGAAACCGTTTGGCGTCGACAGGATACCCCTTGGTGCCGACCAAGTCGCGCACGTGATTCCGCCAGAAGTCGTTGAAGCCTTCCATCCAGCTTTCCCGGACATATTTGGCGATGATCGACGCCGCTGCCACCGGCAGGAAACGCTCAGCGCGGGTGGAGAACTCAATAGTGGTTCCGCCGCGACGGTAGCGGCTGGTCTCGGGGGTCTCCAGTTGGCACAGGGACAAGTCGTCACCCGGCAACCACGACAGCACATCGGCATACCGCATCCGGCCGCCGTGACGATCGCAGCAGACCATCTGGGGAATTTCGCCATCGACGTTCCACAACCGGCTTAGCAGTTGCATGGATGCCCGTGACAGCAGGCTGGATTTGTTCAGTCCGGTCGACAACCGCCGATTGAAGGCCCGCGCCTCGACGGCCAACACGGCGATGCCGCGCAGGACAATCCCAGTCTCTTGCAACACCGCGTGCAAGCGGCCGCATTGGGGAGCGAGTGTGGCGAGCGCATTGCCCCGTGGCAGCTGGACCGCCTGCACACAGTCGTGCCACGGAGACGCTCCTTCGGCCAGCCAATCTTCCGGCACCAGTTGCGCCAGCACGGGCCCCAACGTGGTGGCCGCGGGGGACTGGCCGGGGGTCAGACATGCGGCAAGCAATGGCACGGCCGAGCGTTCCAGTCGACCGATCCCCGACGCTGACTGATGCAGTTTTTTGGAATCGGTCAGACACACACGGTCGGGCGTGCCCGGAGTGGAACAGACCGCCGCGGCCAGCCATTGATACAGATCCCACTCGCCCGTGGGAGTCTGCAGCAGCGATGCGGGCACGTCCCACACCGTGGCCGCCACCACCAGCGGCCCCAGCGATGGCCCCAGCCCCGCTTCGTCAATACCAATGATCCGGGGCATGCCGTTCACAGTGCGAATCGTGTTGACGACGGGGCCGTGAAGTCTGGCTTCGGCGACAGGAGAGATGATCTACGGAGCCACAGCGTCACGGAGAGGCAGAAGCAGCCTCACTCACACGTCGATCGGGGGCTGGTTCACTCAGCTACCCGATGGCGACGTTGCGTCAGGCACAGCCTGACCTACTGGTTCATCCACCGCTATTTGTCAGCCATCTTCGATTGCGATGGCATCCCGAATTGCTTCCGGCTTAAGGTGTTCAACGGGCTGATTGCGGCTGCCAGACCCGGTTGTCGACGGCCAGTAATGTATCAACTCGGCCCGCTCTGCAGCTGGCCTTGCCGCGGCTACTCGAATTCGAGCCAGCCGAAGTTCTCGCGGGTGGAAATCAAGTCGGTCGGGCCAGCCCACGTCTCGATGCCAGTCGCGGGGGCCCAGCGGTGAATGGCCACGGCCCACGGTTGTTCCCGGGACATCGGCGTCCCCGTCAATTCCGCCAGAGGAATCGCCGCCTCGACGCACCAGGCGTTGTCCCCCTCGGTAATCGCCGCGTACCAACCGGGGCTATAGCCCGACGCACCCCACAGTGACTCCCGCGTCCAGCCGCGCTCGTCAATTTCAAAGGTGTAAGCCGTGGCGTAGTCGCGGTCGATGTCCAACACAATTTGCAACCGGTCGGCCTCTTCCAGGCGGGCATCATGGCGGCGGTGCTCGGTGTCGAAGGCCGGTGAGGCTCGGTCTGGAATGCGGGGGACGGTGGCCGCGACGTAGAGAAACTCCGCGTCAAATGCAAACTGCACGCGCGGGGCTTCGGGCGCCAGTCTGCGATCAGGATCGAAACGCACCGACAATTCGGCGGCGGGGCGCTCGCGCCAGCATTCGTCCGTGAACTGGCCATCCAGCCACGGTCGGGCCGTTGTGCGGCGGACGCCCAGCAGCGGCTGCGGTGGCAGTGTC
>JBGSIP010000844.1:0-4309 GCA_041742495.1 Planctomycetaceae bacterium | reverse complement strand
GGCGCGTCAGGCTGCAGGATCTCCACAGCGACGACCGGTGTCTCCTCTGCCAGGTTGCCATCGTCGTGATTCGTCATGTCGTCCCCCTGCCGAGCGAAGCGAGTCGTGTTCACTACCCGATTCTAGGTCTTGACTCGTGTCGCTGCCTCCGGCAGTTGGCGGGGACATCGGAAATTCTTGCCACCCCAACGGACGGCGTACCGAATCACGTGGGGACGTTGACCCGGCCGCCGTGCTACATCGTGGGAAAACTGGGGCCGCGTTGTTGGGCTGCGGCCGGAAGGACCGGCAGCGGCGGCACCGCGGTCGGGAAGCGACCACCAGGGGTGGGGATCAGCCCGGCAGAACCCTGCAGGGGGATCGGCTGTGTACTTGAGGTCCGCGGTCGCCAAGTCGAATTGGGCAGGCCAGCTCCTACGGCGTCATTGCGCAGCGCCTCGCGCGGCGCAGCCGGAGTCAGCCCCGCTCCGCCCGAACTTTCGGGCAGCGGCTGCTGAAAGCCATCGGTCCCTTCGGCGGGATTTGCCACCGGGGGCGATTGGCCGTTGCTCGGGTACGGGTTGTACGGCTGGCTGCCATCGGCGGGAGGTCCGTAAGAATTGGGATCGGCAGGCTGAGGGACGTACTGCCCCGGTCCATAGCCTTCGGGAGCATAAGTGCCGGGGGGATACTGGCCCGGTGAGTATGGGCCCGGTGCGTACTGTTCTGTTCCAGGTTGGCCCGGTGCGTACTGACCCGGCGCGAACTGCTGCGGCAGATACTGGCCAGAATAGCCACCTGCGTCCATGGGAGGGGCCATGAGCGAGGGTGACATCAGGCTGCCGTCCCCGTAGTACGTCCCCTCCATCGGCGCGTGTTCTGGTGCACCGTTGTAGATCATTTCGCCATCGAACACCTGACCATCAAAACCGCTGGCGGAACTGCAGTCGCAATACATGTCGCACGAATCACAGGTGCCGCAGTCGTCGCAATAGAATTCTCCATCCATGCACTCGCAATCCGGGCACCCACCCAGCCCGCAGGAATCGCCGGCAGAACCGCGGCGTGTGGGACCTGATCCCGTGCGGCGGGCCACACGACGTTCCTTGCCACAACCGCGACAACGTGACGCTTTCGCGTCAGCCCGGGCCGAAATCTTTCCGCAGCGAGCACACTTGCGCGCCGCCCGATTGGCCCCCCAGGCGGTCAGGCCAGACACTTCGTAGTTTTCACCGTGGGAACCATACGTGTGCCGCACTGAGCGGGGAGGTTTGGAGGCCGAAGTCACCTGAGTCAGCGGAACGTACAAGGGATCGTTGGCAGCAGACCACGCGGGCGTAGAAGACAAGCCCGAGCCACCACCCCCCCAGCCGAAACTGGGGGCCGCAAAGCCAAACCCGCCGCCGATCGAATACCCACCTCCGCCACAGCAGGAACCACATGGGTCGTAGGCGCAACAACTGGCGGTCGCCAGGCAGACGGCAGCCAGCAAGAAGATCCTGATCACCGACATGGCAAGCTCGCGAAGCTGGGTCAATAATTCCGATTATTCCGGAGATTCCGGTTACGTCGGATATCGACCTCCTTGACGCCGGGCTTGAGTCAGACCGCGGAGATTTGTGAGAAATTGCCAGATTCACTCAAGTTCCGCTGAGAGAAACACCGTCTGCGACCGGGTTTACGTCGCCGCCGTTGGCGGAATGACCGGGCGATTCTCCAGCCGGATGGAATTCTTTGGTATACGCACTGCCAGACGACAATGAATCGGCCGGCCAAATCGGCCCTCTCGGGGTACCACGACTGATGATCCGCGCCGCCCTGCTGATTGTGTTGACGGCTCAATTCTCGTTCGCCGGGTGCTTCTGGCAGGATCGCACGGTGCACCGGCTCTGTCACCTGCGGGCAACTGACTACTTCACCGATCCGCAAGTTATCGCACTATGTGAGGCGATCGAGGCCGACGACCTGGGCACCATGCAGAAGCTGATTGACGCCGGGGTCGACGTCGACGCGCGGGGACAGGCGAATGTGACTCCGTTGATGTGGGCTTACCCCAACAACAAGGTCGCTCGCTTCCGCCTGCTCCTGGAGCACGGTGCCGATCCCAACGTGATCCTCACTGGTCACGTGGGCAAGCCCGTGGCCTTTAGCAAAGGGGATGCGGTCACATTCATGGTCTGCAAATCGAGTTTTCCAGAGCACTTTGACTTGGTGTTCAACCACGGGGGCGATCCCCAGTTGCTCGACGAGACGGGGAAGACTCCGATTTACAACGTGATTTTCTATGGAGCCGATAAACTTAAACGAATTGATCGACTGATCGAGTTGGGGTCAGATGTGAACCATTCCGCGGGCCGCGTCATTTGTACTCCGTTATGCGCGGCAATTTCATTCGGAGGACAGTATGAACTGGCCATTGAGCTCCTCCAGCGAGGCGCAGATCCGAACCGTGTGTCCGCCACGGGATTGAAGTCTGCCGCTCATCAGGTAGCGGAAGAATACGTACTCCCGACGCACAGTGTGACACCGGGTCGGAAAGAGGTGTTTGTCCTCCTCGAGGAGGCCAAGAAGGACCATGGGGCGGATTTTGATCAGGCCAACCGCGACATCGAAGAGTGGGCCATCCTACGCACGAACGCCAAAGAGGGGGAGGCCGGAAAGCTGTTTGAAGAATGGCGACGAAAACGGAACGAACGTTTGGAGATTCCCCACATCCCTCGATTCCGTCACTGACGACGAGCCCATTGACCGAAGTTCGCTGCGCCGTCTGCGGCCAGCCACCCGCGGCAAGCACGGCGAAGCGGCCGGTCACACCGGGCCGACGGAAATGCGGCCCGATCGCGTGTGGGAACGACAACTCCCGAAAATTTCCTGGAATTTGGGTTTTCCGGGTGAACCTGCCCGGGCAGAATGCGTCTACTGAGCGAGCCAATGGCAGCGTGGGCGACGCTCAGGGTGTTTTCTGCCTGCGGCTGGCTGTTTCGGCCGGCGTGGGGCTGCGGCCTGTGGTTTGACTGCAGGGCCCGAGTCCCGCCGCTCGAAAACTTGAGCATTGCCCCCCTCACGGGGTGCCAATTGTTTGTACTGACTAGGATTTCAGGACCGCCGAGTGTTTTGACGGTCAATTTCGGCTTCGAGGTGTGAGGACCCTCGTCAACAAAATCAAACGTCCTCAAATCTCCTCTTGATGCTGCGGCAGGAACGCCGCAGGAGGGTATGACCATGTTGTTTGTGAGCCTGACGTTCGTTACCGCCTCCCGCTTCGTAGAAGCTACGGTCGCCGGTCGTGAAGCAGTCGTGGCACACACGATTGGTCAAGACCGTCCACGCAATTGCATCGCCGACCATGGGATGCGCGGGAGACTATCGAGTGCTGCCAATTGGTGTCGGGGCCATCGAAAACCCCTGAATCAACCGGCAGCGTATCTCAAGTCCCAGCGTCCGTCGGATGTGAATTCGTAGTTCACATCCCTGTTCGGAACTGTGCGCCGATCCGGTCCTTCCGGCACGTCAGCGTGCGGTTTCGCTTCCCAGGTCATTCAAAAGTCGTGTGCCCTTTGGTGGCCACGGCCTGTCACCGGCACGGCCAGTTCCGTTGTCTTCGTGTCCCGGACATTTTCCGGCGCAGAAGACACGGTGCATCGGTCGGCCCGGGTGTCAGCCTCGGAACAACCTGTTTCTGACGCGGGCGTGTCTCCTCAACTGTAGGAAGACACGTTTCGGCGCAGACGGGTTCAGTCCGGGCACAGGCCGTGAATGCGCCCAGTCGCACACCGCTTTTCCGCAGCACGAGGAAAACCGGTTTATGGAACCGTTGGAATTAGAACGTCTGGTCCGCGCTGCTCAGGCAGGGGACCGTTTGGCTTTCGGCCGGCTGGCCGAAGAATTTTGGCCGCGTGTGTATCGCGCGGTGCTAAAGCGTCTGCGCAACACGACTGAAGCGGCTGAAGTGACGCAGGATGTGTTCCTGCGTGCTATGCGCAAGTTGGATCAGTTGCAGCAGGCCGATCGCTTTCCCGGCTGGATTCAGCGGATTGCCGTGCGGTTGTCGATCAACCACATCGTGCGCAAGCCAGCGGAACGAGTTGTGGAGCCGGCGGTTTTGGGGAGCGTGAATGGCACGGAAGATCGTCCACTCGAAAGCCTGTTGGCGAGCGAGCGACGGGATACCGTGCGATTGAAGCTGTTGGCGTTGAATCCACTTGATCGCGAGACCTTGGTGGCCTTCTACTTTGAGGGCCAGTCGCTGATTGAGATGAGCGAGCAGTTCCAGAGCCCCGTGGGGACGATCAAGCGTCGTCTGCACACCGCGCGTCATCGCCTGCGTGTG
>JBGSIP010000843.1:0-2828 GCA_041742495.1 Planctomycetaceae bacterium | reverse complement strand
GCCCCCGCCGGACCGGAAACGGAGTTCACCCTCACCTATATCTATCAGGGAAACCCGGCCACGCTCAGTCAATCGTTCACCACGCAACCGAATTTCCTCAACGCCTCGGCCAGCCACGCCGTCGCTGGCCAGTCGCCGGTGTCCTTCAACTGGAAAATACCCGGCACTTGGAATGAAAACCCGAACTCCGGAGACGACGCCGTCTTCCTCCGCTACGGACCTCCTTCCAGTTTCACCACCGGCAGTCCGGCCCCCATCCAGATCGATGTTTCCGCCGAAACAGATACCACCGGCTTCAGCACTGCGGCGGAAACCATCACCCCGCAAGCCGAACAAACCGAATTCCGCCTCTACTATAAAACCGGCGGGATCGAACACTACATCTCCACCAGTGTCATCGTCGGCCCGCAGATCTTCACCTTCAACGTGATCAACTCCACCAACGCCTCCGAGATCACCTTCAGCCCGTCCACGCTCCAGAACGGAATCAAGGCTTACGGCGACCGCACCCACGTTTGGTCCGCCGTGCCGCCGCAGTTCCAGGGCGCGCAGTTCATCCGCATGCGCCAGGGCGACAAGGAAAACGCCTCGCTCGCCGTGCAGGTCACCGCCTCGCAGAACCTCACGCTGCTCCTTCTCATCGACAACCGCGTCGGCGACAACAACGGCTCAACTATCAACGCAAGCCCGCCAGACTTCAGCACTGGCAAAATGCCATGGGTTCACTCCTCCGGCTTCGTCGATTCCGGCATCGACGTCGGCATCGATGAAAGTCCGGTCCCCGGCGTGACGGAAGTCAACACCTCCACCAGCGTCTATTTGAAGCACCTCGCCTCCGGCCAGTCCTTCACCTTCCTCGAACAAAACGACGGCCCCACCCGCAGTATCTACACCATCGCCGCCGTCGCGCCGCAGACCTGGCCATTCGCCTTCGCCGCCAGCCCCGCCACCATCGACCAAGGCCAGTCCACCACGCTCCAATGGAATGTCCCCGTCGGCTCCGCCATCAGCATCGATCCTCCGGTCGGCGATCTAGCAGGTCTCTCCAATACCATCACCGGCGCGGGTTCCGTCCCCATCTCACCTGCGGCCACCACCAGCTACACGCTCAGCTACGATCCGCCAGGCGATGCGCCGCTCGCCAGCCTCCCGCCGGTTCAAGTCACCGTCAACATCACCGCAACGCCCTTCGAAACGTGGATCTCTAACAATCATTCATCACTTTCCGGAAACGACGCGCTCCCCGGCTCCGATCCGGATGGCGACGGACTCAACAACCTCGGCGAGTTCGCCTTCGGCAGCGATCCCACAACCGGCACCAACGACGGCCGGATCGCCGGAAAACACGCCCAGGTCAACGGCATCCAAGCCTTCACCTACACCCTCCCGGCGCGCAACGGAGCCATCTTCACCAACGGCGCACCCGCCACCTCCGCCGTCACCGACGGAATCATCTATCAGATCCAAGCCGGTGCCGGCCTCGATGCCTGGACCGCCCCCGTCGAGACAATCACCGGCCCCGACGCCACCGCCATCCAGTCCACCCTGCCCGCACTCCCGCCCGGCTACACCTACCACAGTTTCCGTCTCAACATCCCGTCCGGCAGCCCCCGGGCCTTCGCACGCGCCCACATCACCGGAGCGGGGGAGTGAGAACTTGCTGGCAAACCTGCGAATCGTCTCGCGCCTTGCATCCTCTTCGCGGGCGGCCGGAATGGATTCCCGACGACGAATCGGATCTCGATTGGTTCTCCGGCAGCTATGGCGTCCAGCAGCGCACCCGATAGAAACACGCGCCTCCGGGTGGTGGCGCCGGATCGGTGAAGACGGCCTCCGTGCCGTTGCCGGTGAACGGGCTGCCAATCGAGGACCAGCTTCCCGCAACCAGATCCACACGCCGTTCGAGCTGATAGAACCTGCCGGGCAAGGTCGCCACGCGCGCGGTGGGCACGCCGGATTCGATGCCAAACGATTCGAGCAACGGCGGGCTGATCGCGGAAGCCATCAGCACCGGAGCGCTGCCGCCGTTGTGCAGCCAGAGGTCCCAGATCGCGTCGCCCCAGCCCTTCAGCGTGGTGAAGAACGGATCGGTCTGGACCACATAGGCCGCCGGCTCACCGGACGGTGCCGGCAGGGTCAGCGTGCTGGCGTTGCCCTTGATCTCGTTCCGCAGGAATTCAACGTAGGGCTTGGAGGTCGTCTGATAGAACAAGCGGCTCACCCAGCCCACCGTTCCCGCGGGTTTCGAGAACGAGACCTCGTCATACCCTCCGGCGTATTCCTCGCCGCTGAAATAATCCGGAGCATCCTCGCCATGCCAGCGCGGATGGCTGATGCGCAGGGGGGCATCCGCGATCCGGAATCCCCGAGGCGGAATCCGGTTGTCCTTGTAGCGGTCCGTCGCCAGCACGAAATGGAAGGTTTTCTGCTCGCCGGTCAAACTGCTGCTCATGTTGGCTTCATACACCAGGTCGTCGCGGGTGACTTGCAGGTCCCCGCCCGCCAGATACTGCTTGTTGCCCTGACCGTCGGTGGTGATTTGCAAGGGCTGATAGGGGTTGATCTCGCCGATGACGTCGCCCTGCGCGTTGAGAAAACTGACGTGCAGCCACATCCGGCGTCCTTCGGGGAATCCGGAGATCAACTTGTGGCCGGTGTGGTTGACCACCCGCACCATGCCACCCGCCGGACTGTCAGCCACGTTGACGATGCTCGCCGCACGGGTGAGCAGGTCGGCCGCGCGGGCCTGCCCGTCGAGCAAGGCGGCTGAAGCGCCTTGCAGACCGGCGGTTTCGATCACGGCTCCCGGATACTTGGTGCCGTCGAGG
>JBGSIP010000842.1:0-2534 GCA_041742495.1 Planctomycetaceae bacterium | reverse complement strand
GGTCAGCGGCGGCAGCCGGTCGGCCAAGGGGGCGCGATTGAGAATCGCCGACACATCGGCATCCTCGCGCGGCGCTGTACTCCCGGCCGGCGGGACAGCCCCCGCGGGGGGACTGAAGCCCGCAGGGGGAATGACACTGTGCTGCGCGGCGTATTGCTGCCGTTGCTCGGCGGCCGTCGTCTGGGCCAGATTCTCCGTGCGGAGAATCTCTGAGCGTGCCATTTTGCCGCTGGAGAGGTCCCGCGCCGACACGCTCACCCGCGCCTGTTCGTCATAGCTGAGCGTCACCAGAATCGGTGCCCCGCTGGGGAGGTTCGCGGGCAGATCGTCAATCGCGCAGGTGCCGAGGATGACCGGCGGATCGGCGTCGGTGAGACCGCTTTCCACCACCACCAGCTCCACGCGGCGCTGGTCGGCCTTGACGGTGCCATACAGTTGCTCGGCAGCAGCGGGAATCCTCGAACCGGCGGGCAGCACGTAGTGCGGCTGACGGGTGTTCGTTTCCACATCCCGCACTAGAAAGCCAAGTGACCGGGCATTGATGCTGAATTGCTTGAAGCGGCCCAGCCGTGTCTTGGCCTCGGAACTGAGGATCGATCGGGCAAAACCTTCGTTGCTTTGCAGCATGCCGGCGTAATACGCGGCCCCTTGCGCGATGGATTGATCGGGCGAGAGGGACGAGTTGATTGTCCGGCCGGACAACTGCTTCACCATGTTCCGCACCATCGGCATGCGCGTGGCCCCGCCAACCAGCAGCACCGCATCGACATGAGCCCAGCCCATTTTGTGTTCGGCCAGCAGGCGCGTGGTGATGGTGCGTGTGCGGTCGACGAGTCCGGTGCACAATTGCTCGAAGTATTCCTGCGTGATTTGAAACGCTTTTTGGGAGCCGGAATGCACCACGTTCAGCATCGCCTTGGGGCGCACGGACAGGCTGCGTTTGGCCTGTTCGGCATCCATCGACAGGCTCTGCATGCTGACGGGATCCATCCGCGGATCAGAGCCGAAATCCTTGGCAAACTGCTTGCAGATGGCGTCGACGAGCTGGCGGGAGAAATCGAGTCCTCCCAGTTCCAGATCTCCGCTGGAGGCAATGACGGAGACTTCATCCTGGCGATAGCGGACCAGCGAGAGGTCGAACGTACCGCCCCCCAGATCCCACACCATAATCCGCTGGTCTTCTGCGAGTTCTGAAAACCACAAGCCCTCATTGCCCAGCACATAGCACAGTGCGGCAGCGACCGGCTCGTTGATGATGTCGACGTGGTCCAGCCCCGCCTTGAGGCCGGCTTCAATCGTGTTCTGCCGCTGCAGGTCGCTGAACTGCGCCGGGACAGTGATCACCGCGCGGGAAATGGGCCCCAGTTGCTGCTCGGCCGACTTCAGCAGCGAGCGCAGAATGATCGCCGACACATCGATAGGCGTGTAAAATCGTCCATCGACGGACCACCGCTTGTATTCGTCCCCCATGTAGCGCTTGGCATTGCAGATCACTCGATCGGGAGCGACGATCGCATTGCGCAGCGCTTCTGTACCGACAATGATCTCGCGGTCATCAAAGAACACGACGGACGGGGTCGAAAGTTCCCCGGCAGAGTTCGCCAGCGTGATCGGGCTGCCGTGTTCGTTCAAACAGCACAGACAGGAATACGTCGTACCCAGGTCGATGCCAACCGCGTGATGCTTTTGAGAAGCGGACTTCATGCCAGTGTCCAACGCAATGCAGATGGCCAACGCGGTACAATGCAGCGGCAGTTCCGGCCAGCGGATAGAACATGGAGCGGGACCGGCTCAGAATGTGTCGTCAGCCAGGGGAGTAGACCGCACGACCGCCAGCCAACGCCAGTACAAGACAGCAACCAATTCCATCGTAACAGTGGCCAATCCACGCGACTACCGGTTGATTTGTCGATTCCACGACGAAACGCGCGGAGATCTCTGCGGGCCGGTTTTTCCCGGCCCGCAAATGGCTTCCGCAATCGCCCGGTACGCCGTGATCGCAGTTTTGTGTGTCGGTCTGTGTGTGTTCGCGCTGGGGCGCGGAGATGTGAGTGTGGCAGCCTCCCAGCCAGAGGCTGAACCGACTCGACAGGAGCATCTGTCGACGGCCTTGACCCGCTGGGTCAGCCTCCAGTACGACCGGATTACCTTGGGTGAGTTGGCCGATTTATTCACGCGGGAGTTTGGTATCGCTGTGACACTGGACCGGCGGCTCAATCCGCAGGCCGAGATCGCAGTCGCCCTACCGAACACCCGAGTCTGGCCCGCGATTCTCGAAATCTGCGAAAAAGTCTCGGCTCAACCCCGTGTCGTCGGTCAAACGGTGCTGATTGTTCCGAATTCGCACGTCGCTCTGCTGCGTCCTCTGCTTGCAGGCGCGATACCACTCGCTGCCCGCGAGGGGCAGGGGACGGCGGCCGTCGCTCGCTTGGCGATGGCGGAGGGCACGCCCGTTACCAAACGCTGGGAAGACGCAACAGAGCCCCGCGAACTGCTCGCGCAGTTGGCGATTGCCGTGGGGACGCAGTGCGAGA
>JBGSIP010000841.1:0-3723 GCA_041742495.1 Planctomycetaceae bacterium | reverse complement strand
GTATTCCGACAGCAATCGCGACTGTTCAAATCCCACGCCGTTGTCATCAGGGCTGGCATCCCAGACCGAGATGGACCCAAAGTAGTCCTGCGTGAGCAGAATGTTGTTCTTGGTCGGCAGGAACTTGATCGCCGACAACTGAGGAATGTGACCTTCCTCAAACACATTCTTGTCTGGTTCGAAGAACAGCGAACGGCGGCCGGTCACGCTGGTGACCGCGCTGCGGCCGGTATCCGTGTTATACACGTGAGCCGCTCGATCGCTCGCACCGACAATGATGCGTTCTCCATCTTCGCTGAACCGTGCCGAGAATGCCGCCCCGCCCCGTCGGATCTGGACGGGTGCAGCCGCTGGCGGTTGGGTAACGACCATCGCGACCGGGATTGTCTGCTCCTGTTCCGCGATGCCCAGTTCCGGTTCGCGAGCATCGCTCAGACGCGATTCATCAGCACGCAGCGCGGCGGCGAGATCGCGAAACGCCTGCGTGAACTGCGAATACGTCTGCAGGTTCCACAATCGCACGCTGTCGTCGGTCGAAATCGACACCAACTGATCTTCGCTGCCTGCCAGGAACGTACACCAGCGGACGGAGTCCTTGCGCGAATGCCCAGTGAGGTACAGGTCGCGATACAGGCCTGCGTCCGACACGCGTTCAAGATTCCCTTCCTGTCGATTCCACACCTGAATCAGTCCCTTGCCCAATGCGGCCACCACGCGCGTGCCGGCCGGCGAGAAGTCGAGCATCTGCACGGCCAGTGCACACGTTTCGGGACTGCTGTTGGCCGGCAGCTCCTGATATCGCACCAACTGCGGATCGCCCCCGGTCAGGCGCTGCAGACACAGGACCGCACGCCCTTCCGCGGCCGCCAGCAGACTGCCATCGCGAGACACCGCAAGCACTTCGGGCTTCAAGCCATTCAACTTCAGTCGGTGCGACGACGGTCCGTTCTCGGGCAAGGTGGGAACATCATCCGTCCACACAATGGGCGACACGAAGCAACTCTGCTTCTTCGTTGACACAATCAGTGCCGATTCATCGGGCATGACGAGAGCATCGCGAATGGAATAGTCCCCATCCACGGCACCGGCGAGCCGTGTGAGCATCACGACGGTCGCCTGTGCCGGTTCCAGATGGCAAATTTCGACAGTGGCCCGCGCGTCGCGGCCAAAGACGTACAGATGGGATCCATCGCGCGAGAACGCCGACTTGAGGTAGTCGATCGACAGTGCATCGCTAGCGGCGATGGGGAGTTCGCGGGCCGAGTCCGCACTCACTGCCCACAACTGACGCACACCGCGGCCAACACCACACACAAAGCGGGCATCGTCCGACAGACTCACATGACTGATCCCTGCCCCCGGATTGGGCAGCACGATCTGCACGGCTGGGTCCACGGCGTCAGCGTCGCCGCGACGAATGAGTTTCAGTTCGCGGTCTTTCCCGTCGGTACTGGTCAGCATTGCGAGATTCATGCCGTCCGGGGTCGCGGCCCCCGCCATCAGTTTTTCTTCCGGCAGATTCAGTTGGGTATTGCCCAGTTTCTGCTTGAGCCGCTCGCGATAGCTTTCGTACTTCTCGGCCCACTGTTCGATGAACGGATTGCTTTCTCGTTTGATGAGCATCCGCTCGATTTCGTTGACGACGTTGCCAAACTCTTCGAGGTCTGAATAGGCCGCGATGAGGTTCTGGTGAGATTCGAGTTCCGCCTTCTGCTTCGCCAACTGCGATTCGCGGGCCGCGACTTCCAGTTCGGCCACCAGCTTTTCGGCATCGGTCTTCTTGCGGTTGGCTTCTGCCGCGAGGGCTTCGGCCTCTTTGGCAGCGACCGCCGCCAGTTCACGCGCCTTTTGTGCCGCTTCGAGGTCAGATTGCACGGTCGCCAGCGACGCTTTGGCCATCTTGGCCGCATCCAGAGCGGCCTTGGCGTCGGCTTCGGCCTGCGCCGCTAAAGCCGCCTTTTCAGCCGCTTCCTGAGACTTGACCGCCGCCAGCCGCGTCTGCTCTTCGGCCAGCTTCGTCTGTTCAATCACGGTTCCGTTAGCGGCTTCCAGATCTTTCTTGGCCTGCTGGGCAATGTCTCGCTCTTTGACGGCCTCGGCTTCGGCCGAACGGGCGTTGCTCTGCTCTTGCAGGGCGATGTCCCGCGCGTTTTGGGCCTGATCGGCGGCGTAGTAGGAGAGGACGGACAGAGCAATGGCGGAAAAGAACAGGACCACCCAGGTCGACTTGACCATCGAGCGGAATCGTTTGGCCGCTTCCAGCTTTGTCCGTACTGTCTTGAACGTCGGCTCGTCCTGGTCCTGAACCACCTGCAAACCCAGGTCGATGTCGCCACGCTTCAGCGCCATCTGGGCATAGGCCAGCCGGGCCCGCCGATCGCCTTCTGCAGCCCGGCGGTTGTTCGGCCATTTGCGCAGCGCTTCGTCGTACAGGGCAATCGCATTCTGGCAGACGTCATAGCCGGCGTCCTGCCCCGACGAAATCGTGCGCATCAGCTCTTCGGCACGACCGGTGACCCGGTACTCGCGAATGGCTTCCTGGAACTCGATGACTGAAGCAAAACGATCCTCGGGATCGGTCTCCATCGCCTTGCGAGCGATCGTCATCAGTTCCGTGGTGTTGGTGACGTCCTTTTCGATTTCGTTGTAATACGCCAGCGAGATCAGCTCGTCACGCAGTTCATCGGAATAGGGCTTGTACCACAGGCGGCGCAGAAAATGCGGCGGGAAGCCTTCCAGAATTTCAAACAGCATGGCTCCCAGCAGATAGATATCACTGTGGAAGCCCACTTTGGAAACATCATCCGCCACCAGTTCCGGAGCCATGTAAGGCGGGGTTCCTGCTCCGCCCTGGAAGTCCAGTAACACACTGTCACGCTTCTCAAACCGGTTGGTCGTCACAGCCAGACCCCAGTCCAGCACGACCACTTCCCCATAGTTGCCGACCGTCACGTTTTCAGGCTTCAGGTCACGGTTGATGACCCCTTTGGAATGCGCAAACGCCACGCCGTCGCAGACCTTCATCAGAATTTCGAGATTCTGCTCCAGCGTGAAAGTGCGCACCGTCTTGTTCCACGCGGTGCCGACCACCTTTTTCATGGAATAGAACAGCCGCCCGTCCCCCGTACGCCCCAGCTCGTGAACGGGAACAATATTGGGGTGCACCAGATTCGCGGTCACGACCGCTTCGGAAACAAACATCGCCTGCGCATGCGCGGCGTCTTCGGTTTCCGGTTTGAGGGTCTTGATGGCCAGTTCGCGATTCAGCGAGGTCTGGCGCGCCTCGTACACCACCCCCATGTTCCCTTCGCCGATTCGTTGCAGCACTTCGAACTCGGGAACGTCGTCGGTGCGCACAAACGCCGACAGCAGTCCATACGCCTCATTGGTCTCCACCGGCAGTTCGTTGACGAACCCGGTGAGATCGCCGGCCACATTGCGCGAGTGAATCCGCAGATTCCAAGTGCTCTTGCCAGTCCGTTCTCGCAGGGCCACTTGTTCGCTATCGAGACCACTCTCGGCGATCTGGCCACCCGTGCGACTGCGGGTCAGAGACTGACTCAGTCGCGCGATGGGACTCTGCCGTCCACCCACGGACCGAACCGTTCGCGTGACTGGACCGTCGCCGGTGAAATCGGCCGGAGGACGAGGCGGCAGGGAGCGAATCGTGCCCAGTCGCATCCGCGAGGGGCCATCGTCACCCGTAGCATGATCACCCGACTT
>JBGSIP010000840.1:0-3137 GCA_041742495.1 Planctomycetaceae bacterium | reverse complement strand
TGTCGTCATTGCAGACGGACTTTACCATTGTGACCTGGATTCCCGAAGAACTCGCGGGTGACGTGGCCTGCTATGCCGTCGCCACGGCCCAGCAGTCCGCGAGTGGCAGCCTCAGCCTGGCGGGACTGCGGAGCCTGCATGTGCGTCGGCTGGCCAAATCGGCCCTCAACGCCATCCGGCTGACGCTCCGCACCGGGGAGCTACAGCTCACGCCGTTCCGGTAAGCACGCAGGTTCACCGATTGCAACATGTCAGTCGGCCTGCGGCTCCCGACAGCCGGTTGAACAATGCCAGCACAACCGCAGTCTGGGTGGCACTGGCTCTGCCAGTGTGGCTCTCCCTGCCTAACATCCGGCGATGACGAAGCCCAGTGGCACCCAGGATTGCTGCAGGTGGGTTGTTCAACGGGCTGTTAATGGACGCGGTGACCGGGCTGGGCTCCGGCATCGGGTTCAAGCAGGAAGATTTCTTTTCCGCCGGCACCGGCCGCGAGCACCATGCCTTCGCTGACGCCAAATCGCATTTTTCGCGGCGCGAGATTCGCGCAGCAGATCACCAGTCGCCCCACCAGTGACGCGGGCTCATAGGCGCTTTTGATGCCCGCAAACACATTGCGCCGGTGGTCGCCCCCTAGACTGAGCGTCAATTGCAAGAGCTTGTCGGCCCCTTCGACCGGCTTGGCTTCCAGAATGCGGGCGACGCGGAGATCGACCTTCACAAAGTCATCGATCGAACACTCACCAGCCAGCGGTTCCTTGGCCAGCGGCTCGCCAGAATCCTGCCATTGCGCGGTTGTTGCGGGCACCGCTGCCGTACTCTCTTCCACCATCGCCTCCAATTGAGAAAGTTCCACTCGTTTGAGCATGTGCTGAAAGGGCTGCACGACCGCGCTGCACAGCGGCGTGCTGGACTGGTCCCAGCGAGTGACCGGATCGCTCAACAACGCTCCGGTCTGTTCTGCCAACTGCGGCAGGACCGGAGCCAGATAAACCGCCAGTTGCCGAAACAGATTCAAACCGACCGTGCAGACATCGCGGAGTTCCGCGGCCCGCGCGGGATCTTTATTGAGCTTCCATGGCTCGCGCGCTTCGATGAACTGATTCGCCTTTTCCGCCAGCGCCATGATGTCCTTCATGGCGAACGAATAGTCGCAGCGTTCATAGGCCTCGGCAATCGCCGCGCCTTGCGCGGCCGCCGCGGCAAACAGTCCGCCATCGTCGGGATAGGTCTCCGCCAGTGGCTTCCCGGCAATGAACTTGGCCGTGCGACTGGCAATGTTCACCACTTTCCCCACCAGGTCCGCGTTCACGCGATCGGCGAAGTCCCCCAGATTGAGATCCAGATCGCCCAGACCGTTCCCCAGCTTGGTCGCGTAGTAGTAGCGTAGGAACGCGGGATCGAGATGCCGCAGATAGGTCGACGCCTGAATGAACGTCCCGCGGGACTTGGACATCTTGGCGCCATTCACCGTCAGAAAGCCGTGAATGTGTACGCGGGTGGGCAACTGAAACCCGGCGGTCCGCAGCATGGCCGGCCAGAACAGCGTGTGAAAGTACGTGATGTCCTTACCAATGAAATGGTGGATCTCACACGCGGGATTGCGCCACCAGTCGTCGAGCGCCTGTCCATGATGATCGCACCACTCCTTCGTCGCGGCGATGTAGCCAATCGGCGCGTCGAACCAAACGTACCAGTAGTTGCCGGGTGAATCGGGAATTTCAAAACCGAAGTAGCGGGCCGGTCTCGAGATATCCCAGTCGCGCAGTTCTTCACTCAAAAAGCTGCCGCGCAACAGGTTGGCCACTTCGGGCTGCAGTGCCCCGCTCTCCTGCGTCCACTGCGTCAGAAAATCATGCAGGTCTTCAATCCGCACAAACAACTGGCGCGTCTCGCGCAACTCCGCCCGCGCCCCTGTATGAGGGCTGTACGGCTCGACCAGATCGGTCGCGCTGTAGGTCGCCATGCAGTGTTCGCAGTTATCGCCATATTGGTCGGGCGTGCCGCACTTGGGGCACTTCCCTTTGACCATTCGGTCCGCCAGAAACGTCTGCAGTTCCGGGTCGTACAGCCGCTGCACCTGCTTTTCGACCACCACACCCGCGGCCCGCAGCGCTCCCCAGATTTCGTGACACAACTGTCGGTTGGCGTCGCTGTGCGTGCTGCCGTAGTGATCAAACGAAATGCCGAACCCGGCGAAATCTCGTTGATGCGCGGCCTGCATGTCGGCAATCACTGCCAGTTCCGACCGCCCTTCCTGCCGCGCCCGGATCATGATTGCCGTACCGTGCGTGTCGTCCGCACAAAAATAGCGGCACACATGCCCGCGCAGCCGCTGAAAGCGAACCCAGATGTCGGTCTGCAGGTACTCGACCAGATGCCCCAGATGGATGTGACCATTGGCATACGGCAGCGCGGAAGTCACCAGAATCTGACGGTCAGCCATAGGTTCCAACAATCGACAGGTTGCTGCATTCGAAACAGAGCAGCGCCGTGAACTCAGCAGCCCGTCTCCCCACGGATACGCCTCCGAGCGGCAAATTCACATCTGCGTTGCCGATTCTAGTATGGCTGCAGGCACCTCGCCACGCGCTCGCCGCGCCTCCCGAACGCGCCTGCCGCAAACGTTCCGTTTCCGCCGGCGTTTCAATTCCCAACCGCCTCTGTTCTCAATCACCGGTTTCGCAGCCGCCGGCATGGAATTCGGCCCGCGGGGCGTTTACCCTGACCTCAGTCTCCCGGCGACACGGCGAGCCCTGAATCTTCTTTGCGGACAAGATCGCGTCGATGGAAGAATCCCGCGTCATTGAAGAATGCCTCAAACGCCTGCGCAGCGGGGACGAATTCGCGCGGGGCGAATTGCTCAACCTGACCTGCGAGCGTCTGCATCGCATGACCAGCCGCATTCTTCAATCGTTTCCCGGGGTCGCACGCTGGGAACAGACCGACGACGTCCTGCAGGACGCCGCCATGCGGCTCTACGAAGCCCTCAAGGAAGTTGATCTGGCCGATTCCCGGCACTACTTCCGCCTCGCGGCCCAGAAAATCCGCCAGACTCTCATTGATCTGGCACGCCGCTACCGGGGCCCCCTCGGACTCGGTGCCAATTACGCCACCCAGCCCCGCGGCTCCGCCGGCGA
>JBGSIP010000839.1:0-2246 GCA_041742495.1 Planctomycetaceae bacterium | reverse complement strand
GGCCGATCCGTGAATCGGTTCGTAGAGTCCGGGCCCGGAGGCGCCGAGCGATGCGGACGGCAGCAGGCCCAGCGAACCCGGCAACATGGCACCTTCGTCGGTGAGGATGTCGCCAAAGAGGTTCTCGGTGACGATGACGTCGAAATCGCGCGGGCGCGAAATGAGGTGCATGGCCATGGCGTCGACGAGGACAACATCGTATTTGAGGTCGCTGTATTCGCGCTCGACCACCTCTTTGCTGACCTGCCGCCACAAGCGGCTGGCTTCTAGGACATTGGCCTTGTCGACCATGGTGAGGTGGCCCCGGCGCTGCCGCGCGAGGTCGCCGGCCAGCCGAATCACCCGTTCAATTTCGGATCGCTTGTAGAGCATTTCATTGAAGGCGGCTTCCTCACCGTCGACCTGCCGCCTTCCGGACGCTCCGAAATAAATGCCTCCGGTCAATTCGCGGACAAACATGATGTCTGTCCCTTCGATCCGTTCGCGTTTGAGGGGCGAAGCGTCGATCAGCGAGGGGGAGACAAAAATCGGACGCAGATTGGCAAACAGGCCCAAGGCCTTGCGAATGCCGAGCAGACCGACTTCCGGGCGGGTGGCCGCCTTGGGATCGTCCCACTTGGGACCGCCAACCGCTCCCAGCAAAATCGCGTCGGCGGCCTGGCAGGCCGTCACTGTCGCGGGGGGGAGCGGATGACCGGTCTTGTCGATGGCGATCCCGCCGATGTCGCACGACGTGTACGCGAACTGCAGTCCGAATTTTCGTCCCACCACATCCAGAACGCGCTGCGCCTGAGTGACGATTTCCGGGCCAATCCCGTCTCCGGGCAACAACACAATGCGTGCTTGCATATCAGCTTTGTTCCGTAGTTCTGCTGCCAGTCATCCGGGTGCCGCAACCGCGACAGACCCCATTTCCCCGCGGCCGCAAATCAGCCGCCCCACTACCTGCCATGGTGACCCGCCAACCCAGATCACCAACGACCTCGACTCTGATCGCCCCTCGCTCTGGATGCCCACGGCACAGATTGACCTCCTGTGGACGGGGGCTGGAGCGCCGCTGAAGGTCTCAATCCACGGCGATGCGGCTGGGCGCGGTGGCCAAGTCGAGGGTCGACCAAAGCGACGGATCGTAAGAATACGGAAAGTGGGTATCCAGCGCCAGCGTCTGGATTCGGCCGTCGGGGGCCGTCAGTTCGTAAAAGAACCCCCAGCGGCGGCTGTTTTGCGGATCGAAACCCGCAATGGCGGCGGCCGGAATCCAGACGGCGGCAAAGACCTGGTCCGGCGACACGCGGTGATTGATCTGAGCCGTCGAGAGATCTGGCGGCGGCGGCGTCTCGCGGCTATTGAGCAGCGGGACTGACGCGAGCGTGGGAGACTCACTCGCGGCGGTGGGGACCACGAGATGAAACCGCTGACAGAACCGATTGCCGCGATGAATCGTTTTGGTGTCGCGCGTGTCGATCCAGACATGCAATGACCATTGTGCCGGAGCGGCCGCGGCCGTCGCCCGCTTCCCCTTGGCCGTCGAGGGGGACTTTGCCTGACTGGAGGGTGTCCCTTTGACGGCCAAGGCAAGGCCGCGGGGATTCCAGGCGGCAGACACATCGGCAAACGTCGGCTGACCGTCCAGCGACGCGGCATGGGGCAGACGCAGCGCCGGTGGAAAATCACTCAGGGAAAACTGCTTGGGGGGCCACGCACTACGCTCGGGGATCGCTGTGCGGAACCGGAACTGAAAGCTGGGGAGCAAGAGGGGAGTTGGCACGAGTGGTGTTTTCTGGGTAACCCGATCTGTACTGCGGCATCGCAGTTGGTGACCAACCACGGATGCCCGGCGAGCAAGTTCACATCATGGCACATGCCGCCCAGAATGCCACTTGACCGTGGAGAACTGACGGTCGGCGGCGGACAATCTTCATCTGGATTTCGCGAACCAGGGTCGCCGGCCCGCTCAAGGTCCGGGCAGGCGTCGCAGAGACTCTGCCGGACGCAACAGGACCAGGCAGACGTTGTGCCCGCCGAACCCAAAACTGGGGTTCAGCGCGATGTCCGTCACGGCCTGCCGGGCACGATGGGGGATGTAGTCGAGATCACAGTCGGGATCGGGATGATCGAGATTGATGGTGGGAGGGAGCCAGCCGGTTTGCAGTGCCTTGGCACAGATCACCGTCTCCAACCCGGCCGCTGCACCAATCAAATGGCCAGTCATACTTTTGGTGGCGCTGATCTGCAGTGACTCGGCA
>JBGSIP010000838.1:0-3149 GCA_041742495.1 Planctomycetaceae bacterium | reverse complement strand
GAATTCACCCCTACGTGCCGCTTGAGCAGTTCATCGGCCACATCGGGCGAGGCCTGCATCAGGTATTGCTGCAGATCCTCCCCGTTCTGCACCGCCCGCTCCACAGCCCACAGGAACGAGCGTGCGTCGATGGTCTCCTTGGAAGCCTCAACCAGCGCCTTGTTCAGTTCAATCACGCGGTCGTTCACGACGTTCGTCGTTTCGCCATCACTGGCATACAGCACTTCCGACTGCGATCGAAGTCCAATCAGCCGGCGTTCATCGTCACGAATTTCACGTTCGACTTCATTCCGCTCGCGGATCAGCACATCCAACTGCTCTTTCGCATCATCCTGTTGTGACAACTGGCTGTATTCGAGATAGGCATCAATCACGCTCTGCACCATGGCCGCAGCCGTGTCTGGTGCCAGCGATTTGTACCCCACCTGAATGATGTTCTCTCGTCTTCCAGAACTCAGAGACAGCGACGACCGCAGCTCTTCGATCCACTTTTTGCGCGGCAAGTTGGCAAAGTCGCGCAGGTGCTCGCGCGGCAGGCGATCCAGCGCCGCGTTCAGCACCGTTGTGCTGAGAATCACTCGCTGCTGTGTGGGAATCAGGTCTTCCAGCAGATCCTTGCGATTGGTGTCATCTTCGAGCACCGTCCGCCCGTAGTTCATCAACAACAGATCGGCGACCGACAGATACTTCTTGGGGGACAGCAGGAAATAAGCCGTACCGACCCCTGCGGCCAGCAGAAAACACAATGTCACCAGCGGCAAGCGACGTTGCATGGCGCCCAGGAAACGGGTCACGCCGATCATGGGAGAGAGACTCGGCTCCTCCAGGGTCAGCGGCAAGGGCGTGTGCTCGGATTCGCGCGTGGTCATACCCGTTGATCTTTTCCCCGGCATCGTCCAGCGATGCATCCCCATCCTGTCAGCCGCGGCGACCCGCCTGCGTCACGTCACTTCAACCCTTAAAACACGGCTCCACCCAGATTGAAGCCCACGGTCCGCAAGGCTTCGATCAACACGGTGGAAGGTGTCTGCTCCACACTCACCACATCACCAGGACTCAACCGCAGGTTCTCCGTCAGCGAGTTCTTGGCCCGGCGAATGGTGGTTTCGATCACAATCGGCTGGGAACTGGTCGGATTGCGAATGACGTACACCTTGTCCGCGGCGAGGTTCGAAGTCCCTTCGGCCCGGGAGATCGCGTCCAGCAACCGCAAATCGTCGGCCACCGGAAATTCGATCAGTCCTGGCTTCTTGACCAGACCCAGCACAGAGACTGGCTTTTCGTCGCGCTGTTCCACCATCACGACACTGCCGTCGACCAGCTTGTAGTCATCGACAGCGCTGTCCGTCGCTGACGCCAGATCGACCTGAATCACAGACTTGCGTCCCGCCGGCTGAGCCGGAGTGAGTTCTCCGCCCGGTGTGGAGTGCGAGGCCAGCACGTGACCGCTGGGTGTGCGTTGACCCGCCAGCATGTCTGGCAACGGCACCTGCAGTCCCTGATCGGGCCGACGGATCTCCACCAGCGTCCCCGCGTTGTCCGCCAAGTCCCCGGCGCTAGTCAGCGCAGCCAGCAAATGGCTCGACGAGGACCGCAGGTGATACACGCCCGGTTCTTTCACAGCCCCCATCACGAACACCGTGTTCAGCTTGGGCTGCTTCATCACCACTGTGACATGCGGCGAACGGAACAATCCGGCATTGGTGGCCGCAACGGCGATCGTCGATTCCGCCGCCGACAATTCCATCCCGCTCAAACGCAACGTGCCAATGTTGGGAATCGAAGCCGTGCCGTCGTCGCCCACACGCACGGGGAAGTTCAGCGTATCGTCTTTGCTCAACCCGGCAGCCAGTGTGACATCCAGCACATCACCTGGCTCGATGGTTTCCGTGGTGGTTTGATTGACGGCAAAACGAGTCAGGTTGACCTTGCGGGCGTTGGTCAGTGCGGGAGCCTGATACTTGACCGGCAGTTTCGCCGGGGAATACCGCTTGGAAGTCGTTGCACAGCCCTGCTGGCCAATGGCCAGCCCCCAGCACAACAGAATGAAGGCTCCGTAGCGATAGCGCGACGCCACGGCAGCGTGGCTCGAATCACTCTCTTGAGCATTGCATACTGAGTTCATGCCAAAACCTGCTGTGACACGCGATCTAGCGGGATTGTCGCTGGGTTTCGACACGGTGCACGCCGTCAGAAACGACTGCATTTCGCGTGCGGGCCCCCCGCAATTGCGGCGGAACCTAGGCCTGTCGCGGCAACGCGGTCAACCCCGATCACGCACGGGGAATTCCGAATTGCAACAAAATTGCAATCGACGGGCACTGGCGAAAACTGATCTGGACAGCCTCTGCAACTTCCGCCTACATCGCCACGCAGTGTTCCTGTCGGAACGGTCCCTTTGGGGGGGATTGGCGGTAAATTCCGCCGCTGGACAAGCTGTGTGGCCGGGTCTCCCGTGGGGGGAGCGACAGCCACAACCTCCCCGTGGCAACTCCGTGTTCGGCATGACGCGCGGCGGGTCCGGGCCGACCCATTCACGGCCAATCTGTCCGCTCGGGAAACGGCGCGAACTCGTCACACAGCCCAATGGCCTGGCGAGCCACCGTTTTCTCAGCGGGCCACTTGTCTGTCTGTCGGCCCTGCCTGCCGACAGACCCTGGGAGTAGTTCAGATGGATCTCCAACCCAACCTGTCCCGCCTGCTGGCTCCGCTCACTGGTCAATTGCCAGTTCTGCAACGTCAGGACGGGTTTGCTCGTTCCGCCAGACTGGCCCTGTGGACGACGCTGCTGGCAGGCTCTGGCTGCGCCACACCCGGCTATGGACCGTATGGTCCGGGCTACCAGGGGATGTACAGCGCACCTCCCGTGTTCTCTCCCGGCGGTGTGCCGGCCGGCACCACGGTGCCCGGGACTACGACCCTGCCACCGCAGGTCAATCCCGGCACGTACCCGGGTCTCCCTGCCTATCAAACACCCCCCACCGGCTCCAACGAACCACTTCCGTCAGGAGGCACGTTCCAGTTGCCCGGCGGATCGCAAAGCTCGCAGCGTGTCCCCGATTACAACGAGCCAACCTCGATGGCTCCTTCGGCGTCCACTCCCAACCAGTCCGTGGCCAACAACTACGGGCCCACCACCATCATCACCG
>JBGSIP010000837.1:0-4135 GCA_041742495.1 Planctomycetaceae bacterium | reverse complement strand
CCGCGGCCAGCACCGCCGGAGGCTGGCGCTTCAGGAACGACGGCGTCCGCAGTGCCCCCTTCTGGGTCGTCATGCAGCCGCACGCCAGCGTCAGCAAAACCAAGACGCTCACCCCATGCAAGCCCGCGACCAGCGACATCCACCGAGCCCGCCCGTCGCGCGCAGTAACCCGCAGGCTGCGCCCGTCTCTCGCCCGGTAAGTGGTCTGCGGATCATCCATGATCGCGTCGAATCTGCCTTGAACAAGGCCGCCAAACAAACTCGTGACAGCACGTCCCAATCAGCAAGTAGGTCAGACTGTGCCTGACATCAGGTCGATGTGACACCAACGATGCCAGATCAACCGTTTCGTAGGTCAGGCTGTGCCTGACGCAACCTCAACGCGACTCCACCATGCCTGCCAACCAGCCATCACAAGACGACTCGCCCGGTCCTCAAAACTCACACCCTCGCTCGCGTACGTTGCAACGGCGCTCACTCTTCGACGTCGGCCTGCAGATGCTGGTTCAATTCCAACTGCAACGCCGCCACTTCCTCATCCGCCAGATTCAGATCGCGAACTTCGTACTGACCCTCACCTCGCAGCCCCGACAGTTGCAGGTACACAATCTCACCATCGGCCCGCGAACCATCCAGCTTCAACCGCCGTTTCTGCAACAGCAGCAGCGCCAGCACATAGCCCATCTTCTGCTGGATCGAGTTCGGATCTTCCTGCAGTTGTTCAAAGTATTGATACAGCGCTTCGGTATCGATCTTGCGCGGTGCAGCCGTCTTGGGCTTCGGCACCACGGTTTGCCAGTGTCCATATGCCTGCGGAGGAGGCCCCTGCCATGCCGCCAGCGAATAGTCGTAGCGATTCAGGACCCCATCCTCTTCCACCAGCACCGAAAAGCACTTCGTTCCCGGTTCCAGGGTCTCCCCCGTAGCCGCGCACGTCTTGCCCACTGCTCGGAAGTGATACTCCATACGCACCCATCCGCCCTGCCATCCGCCGCACGTGCTAACCGTGTCAGGCGTCTCACGCCTCGCATGCATCCAGAGATCGGCCGCGAACCATAGGCCACCCGGTTCGACCACAGCAAGACGAATGCCGACCCTTGGAGTGTACGGAAGGTCACTCTTGCGGCACGTTGATTCATCGGATTGTCACAGGTACGCCCACTCCCATCGCTTCGGACCTTCATCCAAACTTCCCCAAGCTTCTCGCGACTTCTCACTTGCCCCTCGCTCATGCTCGCCATCCGGGACCGACCGTGGTTAACTGTGCACGCGCCATGCGGCGACTCGCACCGGACTCCCGGCGGTCACCGGCTCCGGCGTTCCGTGTTCCAACTCTCTCCCTCTTCACGTTCAACGGGCCCGCGATGAGCACTTCGACTGAATCTCTTTCACTGCCAGATTACGTAGCCCCCGGCACCGGCTATCAAGTGGCCGTGGCGTATGGCATTCTCGTTGTCATTGGCTTGGTCTCGGTTGTGATCACTTATGGCATCGCGCTGATTGTCTGGCCGATCACTCTGATCACACTGCAGTGGAACGCAAAAAAACAAGAAGCGCTGCTGCGAGGTTCCTGCGTGCTGGTCGACGACGATCAGTTTCCCGAAATCCGTGAGCGTGCCGTGGCCATCGCCGGGCAACTCTCTCTCCGCGAAGTACCCGACGTTTACATCATGGAGTCCAACCAGCAAAACGCCGCCGCCGCCAAAGTCGGTGCCAAGCACATCGTGATTCTGATCGACGACATCGTCCACGGCGCATATACCACCGGGAATCCAGCCGTGTTGGACTTCTACCTCGCCCACGAACTGGCCCACCACGCGTTTGGGCATACCGGTTTCGTACGGAGTCGACTTTCGCAGGCCTCCAAGTCCCTCTCGCGACTGGACGAGTTCTCCTGCGATGCCGTCGCTGCAGCAGTCGTTGGCAATACCAAAACCTCCGTGCAGGCCATGTCCCTGCTGCTGACCGGCCCTCAACTGCTGCCCAAAATGAACCTCAAATCGATTCTCGATCAGGCCAAGCAGGTCGCGCAGGACAAAAACTCCCGCAAAGCCGAGAAAAGTCTTTCGCACCCCCTCGTCTTGCGCCGCCTCGCGCGTGTGCTCGATCCGACCCTGAAGCCCTGATTTTTTGTTCGTTCCTGGCGGGCCGCCAACAACGGCCAGCGGCCCGTCCTTGCCATCTTCCAACTGCTGTCGCAACCGGTCGCTGACCGCGAGGTCCCGGGCGCCCCACCACCGCCATCCCACTCTCATGTCCAGAAGACTCTCATGCTCCAGTCCCCAGCGAGTTCTCGCCCCGTTCGTCGTCCTCGCGCCGCCTTGGCCCTCCTGTGGCTCGCCATCACACTCACCACCTCCCTGTCCGCCCAAGCGGACGAAGTGGAACGCCCCAACGTCTTGCTCATTGTCGTCGACGACCTCAAAACGAGCCTGGGCTGCTATGGTCATCCGCGCGCGGAAACACCCCACATCGATCGACTCGCCGCGCGCGCCGTCCGCTTCGATCACGCCTACGTGCAATACCCCGTCTGCAATCCCTCGCGTTCGTCGTTTCTTACCGGCCTGCGCCCCGACCAGACCGGCATCACCGACAACCGCACCCCCCTCCGAGATCAACTCCCCGCTGCCATCACCTTGCCTCAGCACCTGCGGCAACATGGCTGGCAGACCGCGGCCTTCGGCAAAATCTTCCACCTGGGAGGCGGGCGCAATGCACAGGCGCAAGCCCGCTGGATGGATCTCCCGCTCTCCTGGGACGTCGCCGAAACCTTCCAGCCGACCGCCATCGGCAAACGCAAGCTGGCGGGACGCAACCTCACTGACGATCAGCTCGAATGGTGCCACTGGGGAGCCATGGACGGCTCGGATGACGATCAACCCGATGGCCAGATCGCGGCCGCCGTCGTCGATCGCATCGCGGCAGCCGGCGATCAGCCTTGGTTCATCGGCGCGGGTTTCCTGAAACCGCATGACCCGTTTCTCGCCCCGCAGAAATACTTTGAACAGTATCCCGCGGATTCACTGATCTTGCATCGTGATCCCGCCGATCTCACCCCGGTCTCACCGCTGGCCATCGGTTTTGGGGCGTTCGGCGCAGCATTTTCTCGCTTCACCGAGCAAGAGCAGTTGGAGTTCCTGCGTGCCTACTACGCCTGCACCTCGTTCATGGATGCGCAAGTCGGCCGTGTGCTCGCGGCTCTCGAGGAACGTCAATTGTGGGATCGCACCATCGTCATTCTCATCGGCGACCACGGTTACCATCTGGGCGAACGCAACTGGTGGAACAAGAACACGCTGTTTGAACACAGTTGCCGTGCCCCACTGCTCATCGCCGTGCCGGCCGGCAGTCCCGGGGCAGCCTCCGGCCTGGTCGAATTCGTCGACCTGTTTCCCACCATTGCCGACTACTGTCACATTCCGCCGCCACCGGGACTTGCCGGTCAGTCGCTGCGCCCCCAACTGACCGATCCAACCACCCGCGGCAAGCCCTGCGCACTGACCGTCATCACCCGCGGACCGAACGAACGTGGCGATTCCGTCCGCACGGCTCGCTGGCGCTACACCCGCTGGAGCGACGGCACCGAAGAACTCTACGATCACCTCACGGACCCCGGCGAAACACACAGCGTCGCCGATTCCAATCGGGAGGTCATTGCCGAGTTGGCACCTCTGCTGCCCACGCCGGCAACTCCGCTGAAAAACTGACCCGCTCCCCGCTCTGGGGATGATCAAATTCCAGCGTCCATGCCAACAGGCACAGCGGTTCGTCCTCCACGTCCGCGGTATGGACCGGCGTGCGCGCGTCGCTGCCGTCGTAGACGCGATCTCCGACCAGCGGATAGCCCATCGCCGACAGATGCACACGAATCTGATTGGTCCGCCCCGTCACCGGCCGACACTCCACGAGCGCCGTGCCATCGGTCAGCCGCGCTCGCACAAAACACTCGGTCCGTGCCGTCAACCCATCGTCGCAGGCGAACCGCCTGCCCAGTTCGTCTGGCCGCGTTGAAATTCCCAGCGTGCATACCTGCTCATCCTCGGCCGGATGCCCATGCACCCGCGCCAGATATCGCTTCTGCACCTGACCCGCCTGCTCGAATTGCGGCTGCAGCACCCGCGCCACCGCGGCCGAT
>JBGSIP010000836.1:0-2539 GCA_041742495.1 Planctomycetaceae bacterium | reverse complement strand
GTGACCCGGCTCCAGTCCGGCGATGTCGGTGGGCACCAGCGTGACCGCGGCTGGGTTGCCTGTTGCCGTGAGGATCTCTTCCAGCAGTCCGCGCACTTCGCGGAAGGACCGTCCGCTGACCAGCGCCAACAACAATGGCTCCGCCTCTGACGATCCGGGTTCCAGCCGTCGGTAGCCGCGCGCCACCTCATACAGTTCGGCGGACAGATTCCCCTGATTGGCATTATGGCGGCGCGAGAGCAGCAGGCTGGGGACCAGCGAGGGCCGCAACAGGTTTTCGTGCTTGCGTGACGAATGCGTGACCGACAACGGCTCGCCACAACCGGGCGCCTGCACCAGGGCCAGCGTATCTGCACTGACAAAGCTCAACGTCATGGCTTCAAAGAAACCGGCGCCGACCAGCACCTGATGCGTGCGTCCCAACACCTGTTCCTGCACTGTGGACGAAGAGCCCACCGCGGGGACCGCGACGTTTTCCGGGATGCGGTCGTAGCCGGCAATGCGGGCGACTTCTTCAATCAAATCCACTTCGCGCGACAAGTCATTGCGCCACGGGGGAGCCTTGTATGACTGCACGTTGGCATTCGTGGCTTCTGCCACCGGTTGGCAGCCTAGCGCGGTGAGAATGCGCGCCGATTCTGCCCGAGGAATATCAAAGCCCAGCAGACGAGGAATCTGTGCATCGCGCAGACGAATCACTGGCGGGGCAAACGGGGGAATGGCACCAGCCATCAGCGTGTCGCTGGCCAGTTGACCGCCTGCCACTTGCAGAATGAGTTCGCAACAGCGTCGCGAGGCCCAGTCCAGTTGTTGCAAATCAACGCCGCGTTCGAACCGAAAACTTGAGTCGCTGAACAGCGCCAGCCGTCGCGCTGTCGGGCGCACGGACAGTGGAGCAAAGGCCGCGGTTTCGATCAGCACATCGACTGTCTCGGTCCGAATTTCAGAGTCAAGTCCCCCCATCACACCTGCCAGGGCCACGGGCTTCTCGGCATCGGCAATGACGCACATCGACGGATGCAGTTCGTAGGTCTTCTGGTTGATCGCCACGAACTTCTCGCCAGCCCGCGCTTGCCGCACCACAACGCGGCCTCCGGAAAGCTGGCGATAGTCAAACGCATGCAGTGGCTGTCCGCATTCGAGCATCACAAAGTTGGTGATGTCGACAATGTTGTTGACGCTCGGCTGACCGAGAGTCTGCAATCGTTCTACCAGCCATTCCGGAGAAGGCCCCACCTGCACACCACGAATGATGCGAGCGATATAAGCCGGGCAGGCGGCCGGTGATTCAATGGTGATCGAGGTCAGCGTCCCTGGACCAGTGGCGCGAGGATTCGGGTTGGGCACCTGCAGCGGAACGTTGAACAGCACACTCGCTTCGCGCGCCACGCCGATGTGCCCCAGACAGTCCCGACGGTTGCTGGTGACTTCGAGATCGATTGCGAAATCGGTCCCCACCGGGGTGATGGTCTCCAGATTCAGTCCCGCCAGGGTGACCCGCTCGGCAAACTCTTCCGGCGTGGTGAAGCCGGCAGCGAGGTAGTCCTGAATCCACTTCCAACTGACAATCATGGTCCGACTTTGTTGAGGAGGCGGCGATAAGGGAGGACGGCCCGCGCGGAACTTCGGCTGCTGCAATGACTGCCCGGCTCGGCGAGGTTGGACAACACCGTCGTGTCAGGCACCGGTCCGATGGGCGCGGGGTATGTTACCGCTCTGGTTTGCCGAGTGCGAAGCAACCCCGGCTTCCCAGCCCGCCGATCACCGCTGGCCGTCCTGTCCCGCCGTAAGCGGTTCCGCCTGCAGGATTTCCGCCGCGATCGTGTCGGCCAACAGCCCTCCTTCCCGGGTGAGCTGCCAGCGGCTGGCGGAAATCGTGAGCCAGCCGCTGTCCACCAGTTTTGTGGCCACTCCCCCGGTCAATTCGATCGGGGTCAAGCCGGTGCGCGTGAGAAACTCTTCCAGCGAGACGCCGTCGCACTGCCGCAAGCCCAGGACCAGCAGTTCGCGCGCGCGGTCCCGGGGGGGCAACTCGTCCACGTCGACCACCGGCGATTCGCCCTGTGCGACCTTCCGCAACCACCCCAGCACGCCCCGGTGATTGGTTTCTCGCCGTCCATGCAAAAAGCGGGCTGCCCCCGGCCCGACGGCTTCAAAGGGCAGGCCGCTCCAATACACCTGATTGTGGCGGGACCGCGCCCCGCCGCGCGCAAAGCTGGAAATCTCATACTGTTCCCACCCGGCCCCCGTGAGGCTGTCAATCGTCTGCAGATAGAGTTCTTCTTCTACGGTTTCGGCGGCTGGCACCAGCGTGCCCCCCTGCTGCCGCGACCAGAAGGCTGTCCCTTTTTCGATCGTCAGGCAATACGTCGACACGTGGGGGACGCCGAGATCGATGGCCGTCTGAAGTGAGGTTTGCCAGTCCGCCGCGGTTTGGCCGGGCAGGGCAAACATCAGGTCCATCGAGAGGTTGGGAATCTGTTCACGCACCCGGCGGATGATTGCCTCGGCTTCCGCGGGACGGTGATCCCGCTCCAGC
>JBGSIP010000835.1:0-2348 GCA_041742495.1 Planctomycetaceae bacterium | reverse complement strand
GGACCGATGCGACACTCGCCGCCGTGTGAATGCGGCCCCCTGCCCTGACGACATCAACGGCCAGCGAATGGCACACGGAGCGATAGTTGATGATGCCCGCTTCGGGAACGTGGACCGCAGCGAGGCCGGCGGCTGCCGGTTCGATCTCGTGCAGCTCGCGTGTATCGATCCATCGGCAGGCAACGCCATTGGCCTGACCACGTTCGTGAATGGCGGTCAGCCGCGGGACTTCGCTGGCATCGACGGCAACGATCACCTTGCCGCACAGCTCGAAAGGGAGTTCACGAGCGCGGCAATACTCTTCCAGTTTCTGTTTGCCGGCCCGACAGGTGACTGCTTTGTGCGAGCCTGGTCGGTAGTAAATCCCCGAGTGGATGACGCCGCTGTTGTGGCCGGTTTGGTGGGCGGCGAGTGTGGTCTCTTTTTCGAGCACCACGACCGACACGCCGGAGGCCAGTTGGGTGATGTTCCACGCGGTGGCCAGGCCCACAATGCCCCCGCCGACAACGACGACATCACAGGGGCGAGAGTCAAACGGAGTGATTGCTGTGGCGGTTGCGGCGATGCGTGTGGACGACTGCGGTGCAGCGGTCTGACGGCCGCTCATGTCGAGTGCGTTTCCGCGGCTTCCCGCAGTTCGTCTTCCGATTCACCCGCGGCGATCCTCTCCGCGAGTTCTCGGCGGCAGGTCTCTTTGGGTGTGGTGCAGGTCATGCACAGGGAGTGTCCCTGCTCGTCCGTCATGGCGCCCAAGCCTCCGCAACTCCCCTTGAGCGAACGGTTGCTAAAGATCACACCCACGGCCAGCCCAGAGATGGCCAGGCTGACGACGACAATCGACAGAAGCACTTCCCACATACGAACCTCCTCACACTCCGAAAAGAACGCGCTGCCGGTATGGCGACTGCGATGCCACCGGCAGCCCCCGCACCGCTCCGCTGCCCCATGCTCGGCATGTCGTTTCGTCGCGATGACCGCGATCACCCCGCCTGGATGAGTCCACTCACGGTGCTGGCGGCAGCGAGTGCGTCTGCAACTGGCGGGTGAAACGCGGGGTCTGTGTCTGTCGGAATCCACCCTCTTCGCCGGCAATGAGCAGGGCCGCCAGATCATGCTCGACCGCCCAATTGTACGCCGTGTCGTGTCCCATCACCATCAGAGCCGTGGCGAAGGCATCGGCCTGGGCGGCCGTCGGGGCGATGACGGTGACTGAGCCCAAGTCGGAGACGGCGGGGCGCCCGGTGGCGGGGTCGATCGAATGGCCGTAACGGACGCCTTTGTATTCCTGAAAATTGCGATAATTGCCCGATGTGGCCAGTGACGTGTCGGTGAGGGTCAGCACCCGCGAGACGTCCATCTTGCCGACGATCGGGGTCTCGATGGCGATGCGCCAGGGGCCTCCTGCCGGGCGTTCGCCGCGGAGGCAGATTTCACCGCTGAGTTCGACCATCATGCGCGACACACCCAGACTGGCCAGCCGTGCGGCGACCAGATCCGACGTGAAGCCGACAGCAATCGCAGAGAGGTCCAGTTCCAAATCGGGGATCGATTTCCGCAAGGTGGGTGGATCGAGACTGACGAACAGTTTGTCGCTGCCGACGCGCTGCAGGGCTGCTTCAACGGCAGCGTCGGAGGGCGGCTCAAACCGCACCATGCGACGCTGGAAGTTCCACAGTCTCACCAGGGGCTGGACGGTGATGTCGAATGCGCCGCCCGTCTGTTCGGAAACCTCAAGCGACAGTGCGACCACTTGGGCTAAGGCGGGCGACACCGAGACGGGGTCTGTGCTTGGGCTGGCGTTGAAGCGAGAAATTTCCGAGTCGTTGCGATAGGTCGACATCTGCCCGTCGACTTCGGCAAACAGCGTCTCGATCTGCTGTCGCACGACGGCGGCCGCGGGAGTCTGTTCACCCGCGACGTAGGTGATATGGTACCCCGCGCCGAAAACCTGCCCGCTGAGTTCACGCACCGCCGACGGCGACTGGCAGCCAGCTGGCAGCAGAGCGAGAGTGGCGAAAAGCAAGCAGCCGGCGAGAAGTCTCACCGGCTGCGGGCAACTTGCGATCATGGTGTCCGCTCGGCCGGATCAGCCGCCAAAGTCGTCGTAGGCAATGTTGGACGGCTCGACGCCCAGATCATCCAGCATTTTGAAGACGGCGGCGTTCATCATTGGTGGGCCGCAGATGTAGTACTCGATGTCTTCCGGCGCGGCGTGGCTTTTGAGGTAATTCTCGAGCAGCACCTGGTGGATAAAGCCCTTGTAGCCGGTCCAGTTGTCTTCCGGCAGTGGCTCGGAGAGGGCGACGTTCATCTTGAAGTTGGGGAACTGCTTTTCGAGTTCGTAGAAC
>JBGSIP010000834.1:0-1942 GCA_041742495.1 Planctomycetaceae bacterium | reverse complement strand
CTGCATCGTCCCGCCCTTGGCATTGTCGGGGGAATGGCTCTGTCCGGGATGGGCTTTGTCGCGGCAGCGCAGTTACAAGAGCAGTTCTTTCCCCCGTCCGACCGCGATCAGTTTCTGTTGCAGGTCGATCTGCCTGCTCAGTCTTCGATTGGTGCCACGCATGCCACGGCACAAGTGATGCGCGAGCGAATGCTGCGTCATCCCCGCGTGAAGCATGTGCATTTTGTCATCGGCCGCAGCGGACCGGCGTTCTATTACAACCTGCTGGAGGATGACGAGCAGTCCCCCTACCACGCCGAAGCGATGGTCCAACTGGATTCGGCCGTCGATTGCCGGGACGCCATTCGCGAACTGCAGGACATTCTGAATGCCGAGTTTCCTGCGGCACAGGTCCTGTGTCGGCAACTGGAACAGGGCCCGCCGTTTGACGCCCCGGTCGAAGTCCGCATTCTGGGACCGGATGTCAACACGCTGCATGCGATGGGCAATGAGGTCCGTACCGTACTGGCCAATTGCCAGCATGTCGTGCACACGCAGTCCGATCTGAATCAGTCGCTACCCAAATTGTCCATCGCGTTACGCGATGAAGATCTGTTGCGCGCCGGATTGTCGCAGTCTGACGTGGCGGGCCAACTGGCAGGCCTGCTGGAGGGGCAAGTGGGCGGCAGCATTCTGGAATCGACGGAAGAACTGCCCGTCCGCGTGCGATTGAAATCGGAGTTGCGCGGCGAACTTGATCGCATCGAGAATGCGAGTCTCGCAGTCAGCGTGCGGTCGCCATCGAGCGCCGCTGCGTCCGCGAACGGTGGCTTTCCCGTGCTGCCGCTGGCGAGTGTAGGGGATGTGTCGATCACCTCACAGACCGCCACCATCTCGCGACTCAATCGCCAGCGGATCAATACCGTACGCGGCTACATCACTGCTGGCGTCCTGCCCGCCGACGTGCTGAGTGAATTCACACAGCGCTTCGATCCGGCAGTCGTCACCGGGCAGGCAGGTTACCGGTATGTGTTTGCTGGCGAAGCGGGCGAGCGCGACGAGGCCATCAACAACCTGGCGGCGAAGGTCGGGGTGCTGGGGGTCGTCATGATGGCGACGCTTGTACTGTCGTTTCAGTCGTTCCGCATGGCGGGATTGATCGCCGTCATCGGGGCGCTGGCGGTCGGCATGGCGATGTCGTCATTGTGGCTGTTCGACTATCCGTTTGGCTTTATGGCGATCGTGGGAACGATGGGCTTGATTGGCGTCGCAATCAACGACTCCATCGTGGTGCTGGCGGGGCTGGAGGCCGATCCGCGGGCGCGGCTGGGGGATGCCGACGCGGCCATCGACGTGGTGGTGAAAACAACCCGCCACGTGATTGCAACCACGGTGACCACGGTGGCTGGCTTCTTGCCACTGTTCTTAGCGGGCGGCGGATTCTGGCCCCCGTTGGCGGTGGCCATCTCCGGTGGTGTGCTCGGGGCGACGCTGCTGGCGTTGTTCTTTGTGCCCCCCGCGCATCAGGTGCTGGTATCGCGTCGGGCTCCCGGACGGATTGTTGACGTGTCACCGTCGGCCGTCGACAATCGCCGACTGGCCTCCTCGCTGTGATCCCGCGGGCCACGGGAGATGTCAGGCAATCCGTGGACCAACGGCAAATTCCTATGCAAGTTCTGGTGGCCGAGTCGTTCGCGGACAGCGTACTGACGCTGACGCTGAATCGACCCGACAAGCGCAACGCCCTCTCGCTGGAGACACTGCAGGCTTTGGAGGCCGCGATCATCAGAGCAGCCGGCGATCGGCGCGTGCGCTCCGTTGTGCTGACCGCGGCGGGGAGTGTGTTCTGCGCCGGCCATGACCTGTCAGAGATGATCGGCTGCAGCGCCGGCGAATATCGTCAACTGTTCGAGGCGTGTACCCGCGTCATGCTCGGCCTGCGGCAACTCCCGGTGCCCGTCAT
>JBGSIP010000833.1:0-3661 GCA_041742495.1 Planctomycetaceae bacterium | reverse complement strand
AGTCGCCGCGGTCGACGAGCACTCTGCCGCCGCCTGGCGGAGAGATGAAATGTGGAGTCTCCCCGGTTAGCATGCGAAAACGGCAACAGGTTCTTGTTCGTTGATGCCTCAGCGTAAAGAGTCGGACTGTCGTGTTGGCGGGCGGTCGCCATTCGGGACAGTTCTCGTCTGTGCCGCGGCCGCCTGTTTTCCTGCCCCCCGCCCCCGTTTCATCCTCTGAGGAATTCGCATGCGATTCGCCCTGCCCCTGCCCCCGTCCATGTCACTGTCGTGGACGTTGTGTCTGTTGCTGACGGTCTTCGCGGCCCCGTGTCTGGCTGACGAGTGGGTCTCGCTGGCGGATGGCAAGACCTTCAACGGCTGGAAGATTAACGAACATCCCGAAAGCTGGACGATTGAAGACGGTGCCTTTGTTGCGCACGGCGAACGGAGCCACCTGTTCTATGTCGGCGACGACAAGCCCTTCACCAACTTCGAGTACAAAGTCGAAGCCATGACCACCCCCGGCAGCAACGGTGGGTGCTACATCATGACCCGCTATCAGGACACCGGCTGGCCCGCACACGGATTCGAGGCGCAGGTCAACGCCACCCAGAAAGACCCCAAGAAAACGGGCAGCCTGTATGCCGTGGTCAACGTGATGGATGTCGCCCCGCACAACGACAACGAGTGGTTCGAATACCACATCATCGTGCAGGGCAATCAGGTGACGATGAAAGTCAACGGGGTCACCACGGTCGAGTACACTCAGCCCGCCGACGCCCAGCCCGGCAAAGACTTCCGCCGCGTCATCGAACCCGGCACGTTTGCGTTCCAGTGCCACGATCCAGCCAGCAAGATCTATTACCGCAATCCTCGCGTGAAGCGTCTGGAATAGAACGGCCGAACGCACTGTGTGACTGACACCGTGTCGCCGACACCGTGTTACTGACACGGTGTTTCTTACGCCGGGTGACTTTGGACGAACGGGAACGCGATGCCTGCGGCAGTCATCTTCCGCTCGCCGGCATCGCGGCCGTTGTGCTCAATACCCGCGATACGTGGCCGCATCGAGACAGGCCCAAACGTTGACAATCCAGCCCAGCATCCCGAAGGTCAGTAGCCAGACCAACGCACCAATCACGACAAAGAACACCGCCGCCCCGACTCGCCCTTGTGCCAACTGACCCAGTCCTGGAAGGAAGGCACTGGCAATGGCGGCAATCACATTGCCGGTTGATCCTGGTTGCGCACTCATGGTTCTGTCTGCTTTGACTCCGGTGTCGTTGTTAAGACGTCTGGTCGATGATCCGCCCACCGCGACATACCTGCGCGCGGCGCTACTTGTTGCGACGTTTCTCCAGCAGGTTGAAAATCAAATTGCCAGCTGCCTCGGCACCCATCGCTTTGGTCGCTGCGGCGATCGCACTGGCATCCAGTCGCGGCCGATCCAGCGTCCCCGCGATGCGAATTTCGACGGGCTGACCCGCCAGTGCCCCCAGTACCGGGCGGTTGTCCGAAATCGCCGACGCGAGGTCGACCCGCAAGCCCACATCAATCGAACGATCCAGCACTCCCACCGAGCCCCCGGACACCATCGGCACGTTGCCAATCAGATACGTCAGTCCGTTGTGGCGCACGCGGTTGTCCACAACGTCAAAGGGGACCGCCTGCCGAGGAATCTCGATCCATGTCGCCGTGGGTTGCAGCGCTGCTCCGACGGGATCTCGCCCTTTGAGCGATCGCACCAGCGACACGATGCCGACAATCTCCTGAAACCCGGGCCCCGGCCCCAGTCGCCCAGAGAGAAATTCGACCTTGCCGGACAATTGCGGAACGGCTCCGGTCTCCAGGTCGATCAAAACTTCTCCCAATTCGCAGTTCACCGACCCTTCAATCGTCGTTGCATCGGCCAGCAACGGCGACACGAACTGCAGCGCCTCCTTGGCGGTTTCTCCGGCGAGCGAAAGCCCCTCCAGCCGCGTCCCCGCGGGGAGGCGGAACTGCAGCTTGGGGGTGAACAACACCTGCGGCTCGGCCTTGAGCTGGCCATTCCCCATGCGGACTTCCCGCGCCACCATCAGCAGTTTGTCGGAGGTCAGTTCCGTTTCCAGCCACCCGGGCAGCAGCGCCACGTCCATCAGCCGGGCCTGACGCCAGCGAACTTCACTGGTGGCCCGCGGCCCCGTCGACAGGGGCCCTTCAATGCGGACCTTGGACAGCTCCATGCCGTCGACGCGCAACGTCTCCAGCAGATCGGGGGCAAACAACTTGGCCAAGGCGGTATAGTCGGCCCGGGCCTCGCCGGTGAAATCGACGAACGTATCCCCGGCGTCGAACTCCACATCGCCACTCAAGTTCGCCTGCGCGAATTGGCTGTTGAGCTGCAGCGAAGGAATCTCCAGCCCGCCTCCTCCATCAAAGGCCTGCGCCTTCATTGCCAGTTGCGTCTGTGGTTCTTCAAACACGGGAATCCATTGCGGCGGCTGGTTTTCGAGGGCGGGGCCCGCGGTAAACAGTCGCGTTCCCTGAATGCCGGCCAACAGTTCAATCGGCGGCAACTGCCCCCGACCGAGATCCTGTGCTTTTGCGGTGACCTCCAGGCGATCGCCGGCGAGCACATATCGCGATGTGCCACTGAGCAGCAGTGTGGTGAACCGGTCTGCCACCAGTCGCGCGTCGCCGTGGGCCTGCAGATACTGCAGATCGGGCCAGCTCAGGTTTGCGGTGAGCGCCCCCTGCCCATCAGGCACCACGCCCGATTGAGCCACTGCGGGAATCAGCCTCAACAACGACAGCGGCGTGTTCTGGATATTGACCGTTGCCACGCTGGTCTCGCCGACGGTGGTCGCCAGTGTGCTTTGCACGTTGATCTGTCCGCTCGCGGCCTGTCCGTCGGCATTCTGCAGATTGGCCACGCTCGACAACGCGGCCTTCAACGGGGCACTCGCCTGTTCGTGTATCACATCGACAGTGGTGTCATTCAGGGCGTACTTGCGCCCATTGACCTGATCATCGACATTGATGGTCAGCCCCGAGACGATCAGTTGTCCGGTTGGAATCTGTCCAATCGAGCCGCCCATCTCAGCGGCGCCGAGCAAAGGCCGAAACGCGCGTTCGAGATTGACCCCTTCCTCCGTCAACACGACGTTGACTTCGCCTCCCTCAAACTTCCACGTTCCCAACTGCATGGGGCGCTGAATGAGTTCCCACAGCGGGATCGACGATTTGATCTGCGTGAAGCTGGCCATCTGCTGGCCAGACCCGTCGACACAAGAGACCCCCTCCAGTGTGACGGGGCCGTTCCAGCTCAGATCGACATTGCGAAACGCCACGCGGGCATCGCAGTCCTGCAGCGGCTGATTGACGATGACGTCTGCCAGCCCCGACCGGGACACAATCTGTGGCGCAAACGCGGCCAGCCCGCCCACCACGCCCAGAAACAGGACCAGTTTGAGCAGCCAGCGACGTTTTTTCTTTTTGGTCGGCGGCTCAGATCCGGTGAACGTGTCACGGTTTGCCGTCGGTTCCGCCTGCGTCTGGTCCATCTGATGCTCCACGTCCGCCATGACTGCCGCTCCCCTCACAAAAGCTGGAAACTCCGCTCCACTGTATGCGCCTGCAGCGAAGCCTGCCAAGGTGGACTCTGGGGCGAGCCACAACCGCGGCGCCCCAGCGGGGG
>JBGSIP010000832.1:0-1619 GCA_041742495.1 Planctomycetaceae bacterium | reverse complement strand
ACCCGGGACGCCGCCGCGGGCACTCTGCGACCCTGAATCGACGCCCGGATCCTGGGGGATGGTCGCCGTGCCCGGTGCCAGGAGAAACAGCGGTTTCTCAATGCCTGTAAGGATTTCCGTGCGATGGCTGGGACGGATGGTCGGCCCGGGGCGGTCGGGGCGGGAAAAATTCCTCCAAACTCCCCCTTTCGCGCCGCCGCCATGCTATGTTTGTGGCACGCCGCGAGTCCGCGGCTCCCTTCGTGAGGGTTGTCACGTGTTCACTGTGGTGAGTATCTGTCGGGAACAGGCGTAACACGCATGCTCCGGGTTGAAAGCCGCAAAATTACCAGGAGTACTGCAATGCGTATGTCAGGCACCGTCAAGTGGTTCAACGACGCCAAGGGTTTTGGATTCATCACGCCGGCTGATGGCCAGAAGGATTGCTTCGTGCATCATTCTGCCATTCAGGGCAATGGCTTCAAGACGCTCGCCGAAGGCGAGTCGGTCGAGTTCGACATGGTCCAGGGCCAGAAGGGACCTGCCGCCGAGAACGTGACCCGCTCAGGCAACTGATCCACGTCACAGTGAAGAAGGGCCGCCGCGATTTCGCGGCGGCCCTTTTTTTGGTTCGCCGCACAATTCCGGGGAATGCTGCCCGGATTTTGTGGAAGAAGTAGGCATCATCGCGGTAGCCGTAGGCCATCCGCTTCAGGACGTTGATCTCGTTGTTGACACCCTCAAGGATGCCGGTGTGTCGAACATCTGCAGTGCAGGAGGATCCCGTCCGGGCGAACGGTGAGCTGCTCGGCGAATGTGACGGGGAACTCAGCTGGCTGTCCCGGGCGCGGCGGAGCCAATGCTGCCAGAAGCGCCGCGCGGCCGCGGTCGATGACTTGCCGGCGATACTTGACGACGACGTGGAAGAGGTCGTAGACGATGGCCGCCTGCGGACACTGCGCCGCGATCCCGGCCGTGTAGGCGAGATTCATATCCACGGCAATGGCGTCGATCTGCGCGCAGCGGGCAGGCCCAAGCAGCTCAGCGAAGACGCGCAGATCCTCCCAGTCGACGCCGAACCACCCGGCGACACGCAGGATGGGCAACCTCATCGCCAGCCGGGCAATCGCTACGGCAAAACGCGTCGTCATGCCCTGGGAACGATCCAGCCACGGCACGGCGTCGATGGGCGGACCATAGGTCGGGCACGTGACGCGGGCACGGGGAAACACTACCCAGATCGTGGCTTCCATGATCGGCAACGCGGATGCGCCGCTCGGTCACGTCATGGTCCGCCGTGACGGGCGTGCCACACTCGCTGCAATGCTTCGGGTGCCCCGACCACCTGCAGCGTCAGCGCAATCACCGGGAGCGCGACGCTCACATCCTGGGTCACAGCGACCAGCTCGACCCCCTCCCAACCGGCCAACAACTGAGTGATGTCCTCGTAGGCCATCGGCTTCCTCCGCCCCCAATTGCATGACACTGCTTCAGCCGCATGTCAGCCTACGTCCACGACATTCCCCGACGAACCGTTCTATTGCCCGTCACCCAGCCACCGCCGCCGCGAGGCTCAGGTCTCGTCGAGCGCCGACCGCAAGGTCGTGAGCAGCGCATTGGCGGTGTAGGGCTTGGGCAGG
>JBGSIP010000831.1:0-2031 GCA_041742495.1 Planctomycetaceae bacterium | reverse complement strand
GGAGCGGGTTGCGCGCCGGCTCCTTCGGCTCCTGAAGTTTCCGCCGAGTCCCAACAGCCGTCACCGGCAACCGGTGACGCGGCGGCCAGCCCCTTTCATGGGCGCTGGGCATTCATCATTTGTGATGACGAAACCGAGCGCTATGCGATGCTGTTCGATATTGAAGACGTGCCCACCGGCAGCGACACCATTCCTGTCGCGATTGCGCCCCCCCTGCAGGGCTGGCACGTGGGCTCGGGGCAGATCGAAGGAGATACCCTGCGCATCGAGTTGCAGATTCAGGGTCAGCCGCTGGAGTTTCGCGGGCAACTGCGGGACGGCCGCATTTTTGGGCTGCTGGTCATTCGCGACAAGCCGCTGCCAATTCGCATGATGCGATTGAACCTGCCCAATCTGGCAGACTTCGACAAGCCGATGGCACCGGAGTTTCTGCAGGAATTTCTGGAAGCCAAGCGTGCCACCAATCCGCTCGAACAACTGACGAAGTTCGCCCAACAGCACCCGGACTCGGTCTTGTCTCTCAAGGGCCTGCAAGCGTGCGTGGCCGGCGCGAACATCGGTGGCAAGTCGCCGGACGAAATCCTGGCGCTCGGACGGCAATATGTATCCCTCGCCGGACGTTGGGGCACGCAACTGACGGCTGTGCCGTACCTGTTGACGATCAGTCGGCTCGCATACGCCGGAGCAGAGCCCGCGAAAATCGAAACCCTCCGGGAAGAATTCATGGCTCAGGTGGGCAATTTGCTCTCTCCCGAGATCGCCACGGAGATCGGCCGCTATGTGTCCATCGCCAAGGTGCGATCCTCCGACCCGGAACTCCGCGCGGCGGGTGAGAATGAACTGCTGGCTCTGCAGGCGACGGCCCCCTGGGATGCTGAACTGCGGGTCGTGCTGGCCGAAACGGCCCGGGTTGCCGGGGATGACAAGCTGGCTCTGGAACGCTTTGCCGATCTTCTGGCGCTGCCAAACATGTATGCGACGTCCGCCGCTGCCGCCGAGGAACTGAAACTCGACCCCGAGCAGATTCCCGCGCTGGTGACGACACTGTTCCTCAAACAGGGGGGGCAGCAGAAAGATTTGGCCGCGTATCTGGACCAGCGATTTCGAATCTCGCTGCAAACCGCGGCTGGTCCGCGTGAACCCCTCCCCGCGCTGGCTGAGGGGGCGGTACGCCCGACCATTCTGTGCGAGCTGTTTACCGGCGGTTCGTGTCCTCCGTGTGTGGCTGCTGACCTGGCGACAGGCATGCTGGATGCGGCGACAGAGGACGCCGATGTCATTGTGTTGCGGTATCACCAGCACATTCCCGCCCCCGATCCGCTGACGAGTCGCGACGGAGAAAGACGATTCCGTCAGTACCGCGGCACGGGGGCCCCGCTGGTGGCGATTCAAGGTAACATCCTGCCTGGTGTGGGAGGCGGACTTGCCGAGTCGATGCCGTCCTATCGCCGGGTCTGGAAAGCCGTTTCTCTGATGGAGCGTCAGGAGACGACGGTGCAACTGTCGCTGGATGTGCAGCGAAATGGGGACGAGCTGCTGCTGAAAATGACCGCCACCGGTCTGCCCGAAAACCGAGATCGCATCGTTGCGAGATTTGCCCTTTGCGAACGTGAAGTGCCCTACGTGGCACCCAACAACATTCGACTGCATGAGATGCTGGTGCGAGCGCTGCCCGGCGGGGCGGCTGGCATCCCGTTCAGTCCTGATTCGAATGAAGTCTCGGTGACCGTGAATCTGAAAACGGTCGCCGCCGAACTGGTGACATACCTCGACGACTTCGCCCGCGAAATGCAGGTGGCGTGGCAGGAACGTCCGCTGCCGCTGCATGAGTTTGCCGTGGTGGGCTGGGTGCAGAACGACAAAGACTTTCGCGTGTTTCAGGCCACTCGTGTCGACGTAAAAGAGTCGTTCACCGGACTGCTGCCCCCGGCCCCGGCAGTGGAACCAGCGGCCGCCGAATCAACTGCGGTCACACCAGACTCGCCTGCCACACCGGCCGCGGCGGAAACTCCCACCACGCCCGCCACATCG
>JBGSIP010000830.1:0-1698 GCA_041742495.1 Planctomycetaceae bacterium | reverse complement strand
TAGTCGGTCTGATAAAAGCCCGACCCCTTGAACAAAATGGCGGCCCCGGTGCCGATTTGTCGGCGGGCCTTGTTCTTCTTGCAGGTGGGGCACTTCTTCAGTGGGTCTGCGGTGATGGAATGGAAGGCTTCCCACGTGTGTCCACACGCATCGCAGATGTAGTCGTAGGTCGGCATTTTGCGTCTCGATTTGTTGCGGCTGTTGTCCTGGCGGAGGCCGGCCGGCCAACCCACACTCACCCGTCACCAGCCATCATCGGTGGTCCTTGGGACACCAGCACTTTGGCCGGCCGCAGCACGCGATCGTGCAATTGATAGCCGGCTTCCACTTCTTCAATCACGGTCATCTCGGGAACCGTCGGGTGCGGCAATTGACCGATTGCTTCGTGCAAGTTCGGATCAAATGGTGCTCCGGCAGAGGAAATGCGCCGGACCTGGATTTGCTGCAGCACTTCATCGAACTGCCGCGAAACCATCTGCACACCGATCTTCAAGCTCTCAAAGGCCGACGCATCCGTAGCTGCTTGCAACGCTCGTGAGAGGTTGTCCTGCACGGGCAACAGTTTCAGAATAACGCGGCTGCCTTCGTAACGCGCTGCGTCCTCCTGCTCTTTGCGGACCCGCCGTCGAAAGTTCTCCAGCTCGGCCTGCGTGCGTGCCACGCGGTCCTGCAACTGTTCGTTTTCGGCCAGCAATCGCATCCGTTCCGCTTCGGCCGCCGATCCTGTCGCGCCATCAGCATCGACGGGCACCGCTTCCGCCTGAGGCACATCGATCCCGTGGGCGTCCGCTGGCTGCTGATCCGGAGCGTTTGTATCGTTTGCGTTCATCGAGCTCTCATCTGTTTTCTGCCGCCGGGACATCAATACCGGGCCGCTGGTGAAGACGGCTCCCGCACACTGGCAACACGGTCAATCGTCAGTGCCGTCGATGCCGATGCACTCCTTCAGCTTCTCAAAAAACGACTTGCGATGCGGACTCACATGCTTCGCTTCGTGCTCGGCAAGTTCTCGCAGCAACTGTTCCTGCCGTGAATCCAGTTTCCGTGGAACTTCCACCTGAATCACCACATGCAGTGCCCCGCGTGCTCCGCCGCGTGCATCGGGCATCCCTTTCGACTTGAGGGTCATCACGTCGCCCGGCTGAGTCCCCGCCGGAATGTCCAGCAGCTGACTGCCATCAATCAGCGGGATCTCGACCGTCGTTCCCAACGCTGCCTGAGAGAACGTCAATGGAATCGGGCAGGACAAATCGTTGCCGTGCCGCTCAAACAACGGATGCGGTTTGACTTCGACTTCCACATACAGGTCGCCCCGCGGACCATGGCTGGCACCAGCATCCCCCTCGCCACGCAGGCACAATTGCATGCCCGTGTCGACCCCCGGAGGGACACGGACTTCCAGCCGGGACGTCTCTTCTTCCAGTCCCGTGCCGCGACAGTTGGGACAGCGATGTTTGATCGTCTGCCCTGCGCCGCGGCAAGCCGGACAAGTGGTCTGCAGCCGAAAAAACCCCTGTGACTGCACAACCTGCCCCGCGCCGCGGCAGTACTCGCAGGTTTCGGGAGTGGTCCCTTTTTCGGCCCCTGTGCCCTGGCACTCGCCACAGCCTTTGTGCCGGTCGATCTCCAGTTCTCGGGTGCAGCCAGCCGCCGCCTCGGCCAGCGAAACGATGATGCGGGTCTTCAGGTGGCTCCCCC
>JBGSIP010000829.1:0-5087 GCA_041742495.1 Planctomycetaceae bacterium | reverse complement strand
GCCGGGCGATGAACTTTGTGCGACCGCTGCGAAATGCCCGCTGGGTCTGGTCTCAATGGCGGGCCGGGACTTACCTTTTGCAAGCAGGCCAGCACCTGCAGCCTGTGCTCGGCGAGTTGGAAGTCTGGCAGCGCTGGTGGCTGGGATTGCGCGGCATGGTCGGTTGCCTGTTGTGGCTGCTGGTCCCCACGCTGATTTTCGCCCAAGTACGACCGGAACCCAACGGCCCTCAACCTGGGCTGGTGATTGGCGGGGTGCTGCTGGCCATTGTGCTCAGTTGGCTGCCGGTGCTGCAAACACGCTTCGCCGCCGAACAGCGATTGAGTGCCTTCTGGGATGTCTCGTACGCCCGGGAGTTGCTGGGACGCCGTCCGCTACTGTGGTGGGTGACGTATCTGTTGGTGTACGCGCTGGCCCTGCCGTTATATCTGTTGAAGGTGGTTGTTCCCGCCCAAGACGCTGCGTGGCTGGCAACCACGGTGTTTGTGCTGTTTCTGTTGCCGGTCAAGTTGTTGCTGGGCTGGTCGTATGCGTGGAGCCTGCAACGGCCGACCCGCACACCTTGGGGATGGCGCATTCCCGTGAGACTGGCGAGTCTGCCGGTGATCGGCATTTTTCTCACCCTGATGTTTCTGACACAGTTCATTGGCTCGTCCGGCCAATCGGTGTTGTTTCAGAATCCGCTCTTCATGCTGCCGATGCCGTAGCGGCAGCGTGAGTGGTGGCCGCGGCCGCGGATTTGTCCACTGGGCTTTGCAATCACCGCTGAGCATCCGTGTGCCAGTGCACCCGAGAATGCTGTCAAGCACTTTCCGGGACATTTGCCAGACTCGCGACCGGAGTCGCAAATTGGCCGGACCCGGTCTTGTCGGGCCGCGCTGCACGGGACACGATCTGGTCATGATGACCGCGATGCTCGTGCTGTGGCTCCGCGGAGTGCTGTCTCTGCGTGAGTTCGAAGTGGCAGGTCATTCTCGAGACCTGCGTCGCTCACCGTCTCTGCCTGCCTGGCGACCGATACGGCTCGCTGGCCGCTGCCGCTGGCCTTGCGCTCCTATGTCTGGTGGGCGGCGGCTTCCCGGGATCAATCCGATCTGCGATCCGCGTTGGCTTGTGTCTATCGGGGCACAGCGTGTGTTCAGGGAACGTTGTTGTTCGCACGACAGGAGGTACGCTCATGGCTGCCAGCATTGTGACCACTGGAGTTCGTAATTTTGCCTTGATTGGTCATGGCCACGTCGGCAAAACCACTTTGGCGGAACATCTGCTGTTCCGCAGCGGGATGACCAGCCGGCGTGGCAGCGTGGATGCCGGAACGTGCTTACTGGATTCGGACGACGAAGAGCGCGACCATCGTCTAACCATCACGACTAAAGCCGCCCATTTTCAGATCGGCGATCTGCGATTTAATCTGGTGGATACCCCTGGCTATCCCGATTTTTTGGGGCAGGTGATTGGAGCACTGCGGGCCGTAGAACTGGCTGTGGTCTGCATTGACGCTCATCGCGGCATCGAAGTGAACACGCGGCGGGTCTGGAATCTGGCCGCCGAAGCAGGGCTGCCGCGATTAATTGTGTTGACCAAATGCGAAGATGAAACGCTCGACTTTGAAGCCCTCATCAATGACATCCGAACGACGTTTGGGCCGGAGTGCGCCCCTTTGAATGTGCCCGTCTATCGCGAGGGACGGCTCGCGGGTGTCGCGTCGGTGCTCGAACCGGGATTGCCGGCGGACGGAGTGCTGGTCGATCCGGGCGAATTCACGGCGCTGTTGCTCGACGCGGCTGTTGAATCGGACGATGCGCTGATGGAGCAATATCTCGAAGCGGGGTCGCTCGCCCCCGATCAGGTCCGCGCCGCCATCGAAGGGGGCCTGGCGACTGGAACACTGGTCCCGATTGTCTGCACCAGTGCCCGCTGCGAAGCGGGCCTGGACGAACTGCTGGAGATTCTGTCTACCTACGCTCCCGCCCCGTGGTCGCTGGAACGCGAGGTCGTGGATGCCGCGGGGAGTGCACACTGGATCGATCAGAGCGAATCGGCTCCGGTGCTTGCGCAGGTGTTCAAGACCCGCATCGACGCCTTTGTGTCCAAGCTCAGTTATCTGCGGCTGTATTCCGGCACGCTGACCAAAGATGACGTGCTGGTCGATTCACGAACGGGGAAGACGATCCGCATTCAGCAACTGCTGGACGTGCAGGGGAATTCCAGTCAGCCCATAGACACGGCGCGGGCCGGAGACATTGTGGCAGTCGCCAAACTCGAAGACCTGCTGGTGGGGGACACGCTGACAACGCCGGCTGAGCGATCGCAGTTGCCGCCGCTCAACTTTCCACGACCGATGGTGGGCCTGGCGGTCGAGCCGCGTACGCGGGCCGATCAACAAAAAATCAGCCTCGCCCTGCATCGCCTGGAAGATGAAGACCCCACCTTTGTGGTCTCTCGCGATGATCAAACGCACGAGATGGTCATGCACGGCATGAGTGACCTGCATTTGTCGATCGTGGAGGAACGGCTGCGCCACCGCGATCGCGTGGAAATCAGAACCCATGCGCCGCGCATCCCATATCGCGAGACAATCCTCGAAGTGGCGGAAGGGAGTTTTCGCCACAAAAAGCAGTCCGGAGGAGCAGGTCAATTTGCGGAAGTTCACTTGCGCATCATGCCGTTGCCGGGGTGGGTAGAAGCGGACGACTATTTCACCAGACAGCGCTTCCCCCACTGTCGCCACGTGCATCATGACCGCGAATTGAACGTGGCCTTTGTGGACTCTGTCACTGGTGGCTCTGTTCCTAATCAGTTTGTGCCCGCGGTCGAGCGCGGAGTCCGCGAAGCGGCCGCCAGTGGTTCACTGGTCGGCTGTCAGGCACAGGATCTGTGTGTGGAACTGTTCTTTGGCAAAGACCATCCGGTGGACAGCAATGAAGCAGCCTTCCGTACAGCCGCCAAACGCTGCTTCCGGCAGGTCTTCTCACAGGCGCGACCCGTGCTGCTGGAACCGATTCTGCATGTGGAGGTCTATGTGCCCGACACTTACCTCGGCGAAGTGGTCAGCGACCTGAACAGCCGTCGCGGTCGAATCGAGGGGATGTCCGCCGAACCGGGGCGATACCACATTGTGCGGGCGCATGTCCCGCAGGCCGAAATGATGACGTATTCCCGGACGCTGCTGAGCATCACCGGCGGACAGGGTTCGTTCACGCTGGAAATGAGCCACTACGACCACGTTCCACCGCACGAGCAGCAACGCCTGCTGGCCACCATGACCCGCCGCAGCCAGAGCGAGGAAGATTGATCGGTTCGCGTCAGGCCAAGACAGCAGCAGAATGCCCCCCATCGCCCCAACACGCTGGCGAGCAGGTTCACTTGTCCCCCTGCGGGCGGCGCAGGGGGAAGCAAACTTTACGGAGATTTTGTGCTCCGGTAGACTGAGGAGTTCACTGCGGCCGGTGCCGTGAGTCTCCAAAGAATCGGGCGTCGATGCTCTCGCAAACTGTTGACTACGCGTTGCGCGCGGTGGCCTGCCTGGCGGCTGGGCACCCGCACCCCCAAACCACGGACGCGATTGCGGCTGTGACGCGTGTGCCCAAGGCCTATTTGTCGAAAGTGCTGCAGTTGCTCCGGCGGGCGGAAATTGTCCATTCCCAGCGGGGTCTGGGGGGCGGGATTTCATTGCTGGTCATGCCCGACGAACTGACGATCCTCGAGGTGGTCAACGCTGTCGAGCCGATCCAGCGCATTCGCACGTGCCCACTGGGACTGGTTACGCATGGCACGCGGTTGTGTTCGCTGCACGCGAAACTCGATCATGCGTACGCGGCGATGGAATCGGCCTTTCGCAGCACCACGCTGGCCGACATTCTGGCCGATCCATCGCGCAGTATCCCGTTGTGCGACGTGTCGCATGGGGACACTTGCGTACCCGGCACTCTGTGCGCACTGGTGCCGCTGCAGCATGCGACGGCGGAACAGAAACGGGCGGAACCATCCGAAGGCGACAGTTAATCAAGCAGTTGAGATCAGCCCGCCGCAGACCCCATGAGGGTGCCACTGGCTTTGTCAGTGGCACCTCACCACGATTCAGGCCATGGCGATCCACAGGGCTTTCACCCGCCAATTGTCCGATCGTGGAATTGGCGGCCATTGATGGGGACAAGGAACGCCGCGAGGGCAGCCATCTCGCCGATGCCGGCAGGGTCGACGAGATGGCTGCCGGCTCAATGGCGGTGTTGCGCGGGCCAGCAGCCCGTTGAACAACGACAACCCGAAGCTGAAGAATTCGCGGTGCCTTTGGTTTCGCCAGTGCCCCAATTTACGAGGGGTAAAGTCACTGGGCAGAGCCAGTGGCACCCAGGCTGTGGTTGTGTTTGCACCGTCCAACAGGCAGTTAGCTCTGAACGGCCGCGAGCACGCCGTCGTAGTTGGGGTGCTGGGAAATTTCCGGGCAGTATTCGACGTACTTGATGACATCGTCGGAGCCGACCACAAAAATGGCTCGGGCGTGACAACGATCCAGCGGGCCACCCTTGATCATCACGCCATAGCTTTTTCCGAACTCGCCAGTCCGGTGATCGCTGAGCGTGTGAACTTTGTCGACCCCTTCAGCGCCGCACCAGCGCTTCTGCCCAAAGGGGAGGTCCATGCTGACGACCAGCACGGGGACTTCGGGTAGCTTGGCGGCTTCGTCATTGAAGCGCTTGGTTTCGGCGTGGCAGGTCCCCGTATCGAGCGAAGGGACTGTGGCGATGATCCGCGTCTTTCCCGCGGTATCCTGCAAGGAAACGTCGGCCAGCGCGGGGGACTGCAGCACAAAGTCCGGAGCCCGATCGCCGACTTTCAGCATGGTTCCGACGAGTTCGACGGGGTTTCCCTTGAGCGTTACAGAGGGCATGGCAAGCAGCTTTCTTGGAGGATAACGACGGCAGTTTCACTTCGGCGCGGCACCAGGTCACGGCAGCCAGCGGTCCCCGAAGTATTGTCGTTCGGCAGAGCCTTGCAACCCACAGGCCCCGGCCCATCGCACAGGATTCACGGAAACCCCGCGGCAGAACCCTGACCGGCGAACAGCCACCGATGGGGCTGTGACC
>JBGSIP010000828.1:0-3656 GCA_041742495.1 Planctomycetaceae bacterium | reverse complement strand
GGCAGTGGCGGCCAATGCGGACAGAATCGACGACATATTGCTCATCGTGAGTGAGCAGGTAGTACAAATGTTCCAGCCCAAACTGTGCCGCTCGCGTCGCGTCGAAGCACAGATCGGTCAGCTCATAGTTCGAGGCGAGGTGGCCCACCAGCAGGTCGCTCCAGGCTTCGAGACGCACGCGTTTGCGATTGACGGAATCGGACTCTTCAGGGGTTTCTGCACGCTGCCGCAGGAGATGCTGCATCAGCATCTGCCGCGTCCGGGCGAGCGTGACGAGCATGCTGCGCGAGATCGGTTCGGAATGCACCACGTTTTGGTGCCGGTCGGCGGCGATCAGAATGGCGGTCACCGCGCGCTGCAGCAGCTCTTGTCGCAGGGCGTGGCGAATTTCTGCCGCAGTGAGCGTGCGAATGGCACCCACGCGGGTCCAGTAGCCGCTCTGCTTCCGCGCGGCCTGCCACAATTGGTACAGCAGCGGGTCGGGAATGGAACGATCTGCCCGCACGATGTGCGCACTGTGAGCGGAAACCGCGAGCGAGATCTCAAGTGATTCCCGAAGGTCCACGCCTGACTTTCCGCAAGATTCCGCCGCGATCCCAAGTCACAATCCAGTTGGGTCTGCTGACTTAGAAGGCTCCGTTCGACACCGAACCTGCCGTCAGAACTCAATTTCCACATCGCTCGCCATACCACTGGCAGGCGATACGAAGGGCCGTAATTGCCGACGGTACGCAAACTTCGTTCCGAAATTTGGGCACGTGATTCCGGTCACAAGAAATTCGTGACGCGGAGGCGCTCCCCCATTGGGAACGATGCGGGAAGGACTGTCAACGACGGTTGCTCCCGGAGTTCCCGGATCAGCGGGGCTGCCGCCGTGTCTGCAGGATGATGCCAAAACGCCACGCGGTACGGACGGCTGGAGCCGCCCCGCAACAGCCACGTTGGCTGGCAGTGAGCCAATGGTGCCCCCCACGAGGCAAATCCGTTCGTACTTAGCCACTGGCGGAGACCAACGGGTCGCGGTCGCTGAGGGCTGACGGGCGTCAGCCGACACGGTGTCGTCGCCGAAACCGGAAGGGAGTGACGCCGATCTGTTTCTTGAAAGCCTGTGTGAACGCGCTTTGATCGCAGAAGCCAAACTCGATCGCAATGTCGGCGATCGAGCGATCGGTTTCGAGCAGCATCTGACAGGCCGATTGAATCCGGGTCTTCACGAGGAATTCCTGCACGCTGAGGCCCAGTGCGTCGTGAAACTTGCGATGCAACTGCCGGGCGGAAACGCCCGCGTGGGCAGCCAGTTCGGCCACCGAGATCTTGGCGGGCTGGCGTTCACGCACGTATTCCACCACCCGATTGACCGCGGGATCGGGCGAAATCGACTTTTGTGATCCCTGGTATGTCCGAAACGTCCCCATCACACCAATGATGGCCCCTTGCAAGTCCCGCACGGGGAGTTTGGTGGTGACAATCCAGTCCAGCAGCCGCTGCTCGTCGTACCAGACTTCCACCCGGTTGACGAGCGGTTGGCCGGACTGCATGACCAGGCGATCGTCGCGGATAAAAGACTCCGCCACGTGCGGGGGGAAGTGGTCGTGATCGCTAGAGCCGACCAATTCGGCCTCGGTTGCGAAGCCCAGCCGCTCGACGACCGACTGCGAAGCCGCGACGAGTCGGCTGCGTTCGTCTTTCACAAAGAAGGAGACCCCCGGGACGTACTCAAACAGTTCGCGAAACTGGCGAACGGCCCCGATCCGGGCGTAAAATTCTGACTGGATCTGCACACCGGAGGAGCACTCGGGGGCCGCAGTGCGGGTATTTCTGGCAAAGCTCATGTCAGATTATTAACAAAGCTTGTCGGGATCGCACAAGAATCTGCCGATGCAATCCAGCTACATTTCATGGTTGACTCCCCGCGCGACGTGCGTGGCCTGCCCGATGGCGTTTGCGTCTGGCGGCAGCCAAAGACGACTGTGCAACGAATTCCAAGACCGAGGAAGTCCTCACTATGCGGCACATAAACTTCTTTGTGGCCATGTCTGGCCTGCTCGGCCTGCTGACTCCCCCCGTTCACGCGGGCTGGGAGCTGAAGACGGGCGATCACATTTGTCTGGTCGGCAACGCACTGGGCGAAGGGCTGCAGCACAACAACGACTGGGAAGCACTGCTGCATCAGACCTATCCCGACTTGAAGCTGGTCGTGCGGAATCTCTGCTTTGCGGGGGACGAGCCGGCGGAACGGATTCGTTCCAAGAACTTTGGCAGTCCGGACGACCACCTCAAGCACAGCGGTGCAACGGTGGTGATGTTTTTCTTTGGCTTCAATGAGTCGTTCGGCGATGAAGCGGGACTCGACAAGTTTCGCTCCGAATTGACGGCTGCCGTTCAACACACGCGCGAACAGAACTACAGCGGCCAAGGGGCTCCGCAGGTGGTGCTGGTCTCTCCGATTGCGTTCGAGAACCTCAATGATCCCAATTTGCCTGATGGGGTGGAGCACAACCGCCGTTTGGCCGCGTACACGGTGGCTGTGGCTGAAGTCGCACAGACCACCGGTGCCGTGTTTGCGGATGTGTTTCATCCGACGCAGGAGTTGTTTGCACAGGATGACCGACCGTTGACGCTCAACGGGGCCCACCTGAACACGGCGGGCTACGCCGCCTTCGCGCCAGTGTTGATGTCCGCGTTGACTGGCAAGCCCGTCACCGCGACCGTCGCACCGGGACTGCGGGCAGAGATCGACGACAAGAACTTCCACTGGTGGCACCGATATCGGGCGGTGAACGGGTTTTCGATCTATGGTGATCGAGGGACCGCGGGATCGGACGGCACGTACAACAATCGGGAAGTGATGGAGCGTGAGCGGGCAATTCTCGACGAAATGACCGCCAATCGCGATCAGCGCATCTGGGCCCTGGCGCAGGGCAACACGGTCGCGGCCAGCGTGGATGACAGCAACACACTGCCGTTCATCGAACCGAAGTCCAATGTGGGTGGGGAGAATGATCCCAACGCAAAGAAGGGCAAACTGGGATCACTGGCGTACCTGACCGCGGAAGAGCAGCAGAAGCTCTTCAAGCTGGCGCCGGGTTATGAAATCCAGCTCGTGGCCTCTGAGGAGCAGTTCCCCGAACTGGCGAATCCGGTGGCATTGAACTTCGACAATGCCGGTCGCCTGTGGGTCTCGACGATGCCCTCCTATCCGCATTGGCAGCCCAAGTCGAAGATGGACGACAAGCTAATAATTCTGGAAGACTCCAACGGCGACGGGAAGACCGATCGCTGTCAGGTCTTTGCGGATGGCCTGCACCAGCCAACTGGCTTTGAATTCGGGCCGGGGGGAGTCTACGTCGCCCAGCAGCCGGACATTCTGTTCCTGCAGGATCACAACGGGGATCTCCGCGAAGATGAGCGGACTCGTGTGCTGTTCGGATTTGACAGCGCAGACTCCCATCACGGCATTGCAGCATTTGAATGGGATGCCGGGGGCAACCTGTACTTCCAGGAGGGGACCTTCAAGTATTCACAGGTCGAATCACCGTATGGGCTGAACCGGCTGATGGAAGGGGGGATCTGGTCGTACAATCCGCGGACACAGCGATTTGGCGTGCATGTCTCATTCTCGTTTGCCAATCCGTGGGGCCACGTGTTCGACCGCT
>JBGSIP010000827.1:0-3697 GCA_041742495.1 Planctomycetaceae bacterium | reverse complement strand
CCAGTTGATATTGCCAGTTTGATCCCCCCATTTCAGTAACAATTCGCCGGTCTTGGCCACAAGATAACCGGCAGGGCTGTCACGCTCGCTCCGCATCATCCTGAGTGCCAGTTCGTTCAGTCCGACGTAGCCAGTAGGTGTTCGTTGGATGTCTGCCGTCAACTCCACAAACGCTCGACACTCCTCGTCGGTCCAGCAGTTACTGTGGTTGACGAGTGCCCGAAGATACGCACAGAGTTGGTCGATACCGAGCAGGAATTGACGCGGCGGAAGTGCGACGCGGCACATCTGCCGAGTATAACTCTGCCCAGTCCCAGCCCCCAGATCCCTGCGAAACTGCTCCATTTGAACCACGCGATAGGCCAAATAGTCAGCGGTGGGCGAGGCGAAGCGATGTTCTTCCCGGACCCACAAGTGATGGCACGGAGGGGAGGCGAACGGGATCGCGTCGCCCACAAAAGCTTCGACGCCACTGTCCGCGAATTCTGTGCAGAATTCGATAGACGCCCCCTGGCAAGCCTCCATCACCACGGAATCGATGTGATTCCCCGCTGTCCGAAATTGCTGAATCAGTTCCGCGAGGGACTTGATGGGCAAGAGTTGGGCTGCAAGCTGATCGGTGGAACGATCCTGTCCCAGAGGCAGTTGCCAGGTTCCCAATCCCGACGGATCGGTGTGGTTGTGGCGAGTGAGTAGATTGTCGACCAATGTGAGCAGTTCACTCTGGACTTCGTCGTTCAACACGTCATCGCCGGAGTCTATGATCGACGCGAGCTTGTTGGCCAATTGCTTAATCTCTGCTGCCTCTTTTTGTTCGCGGGAGAGGGCCTCTTGCAGTTCAACAAATGCGGCTTGCGCGGCCATTGAGCGTCCGGCCGCAATGGCGGCTTGCAGATTGCGCAGCAGAATGTAGATTCCTCGCCCGGGTGCACCGTGCCCCGCCAAGACCAGCGTATAGCGCTCGGCTGGATAATCCTGGACAACGTGCTGTAAGAACTCACGCAGAGGGGCAACCGGGTCGCTAGGGTTGCGAACCAGATCCAGCCGGAAGGCCTGCATCGAGTCTTGCTGCAGCGGAACATACTCGGGAAGAGCCCGGAAGCGCCACGCCGGTTGACGGTCTTGACTGTCGATGGCCTCCGCCGACACGGGCGCAAGATTTGTTCTCGGGGTTCGTAGTGCTTCTCTGACCAACTGAATGATCACACACGTCCCTACCGACTGCCCTTCGCAGCACAGAGATTCTGCCTGCGCCAGACCATGAGCGTCAAATGGTGCGTCCAGTGCGCACAAATAAAATGCGATCGTCCGCTTGTATTGCGTTGCTGAAGACATGATCACTCCTGGGGGGGGGCCGGCGGGGGATTGAGAATGTCCGTGATGGAATTCCCGTCGCGGGCAATGCGGAACATCAGCTGTGTTCCAAGGGGCTCCCTATCTTCGACTGACAGCGTCTGCTGGTCAGGGGTCGCGACGAAACCGGTCACTTTGCGGCGACTCGTTTGCATGGGATGATCGAGCCCTGTGGCATCCGCGTCATCCGCGGTCAGGGTGCGGGTCCATTCCGGCTGGTCGTCGTAGAGTCGCGGGAAGCGCCCGCGGAGCGGCGCATTGTTCGCCTGCATCAGGTATTGGTCCAGGGCCTGATATTCGGCCTGCGTCGGCAAACGTCCGCCGCCTGCCTCGGCCCAGTGTTCGGCCGAGGCGAAATTGCACAAGAAGGGCTCGTCGGGCTGGTGTCCCGCCGCCCGCTCTTGATCCTCAATATGCGGCCGAATGGACCACCGATCGCCGTATGTGAAGACATCGCGACTGATACGGAAGTCTCCCGTTTCGCCATCGGCACCCGGGATCGGAAAAAGATCCGCTCCGCTTGCCGTGGGAGACAGGAAGATGGTCGGCCAAGCAATTTCTCCGCCGTTCACCTTGCGGAAATAAAATGGATAGTTAGCAGTCTTGGCCATCGAGTCAGCCGATTCTGGTACGAGACGCCAGGCAGTGTGCGTTTCGGCGCGAGGAGTGCCGGCGGCGGCAACGACCATGTAGCGTCCAGCTTCCAGCCGCACTTTCAGTGGCGTCTTTCCCGACGGTGACACGCTGCGGTTGAAATCGGGCTGTTCGGTCTTGGCATCGAGCGGAATGATCTTCACGGTGGCACCAGCCGGGTCTGTGACGACATTCACCAGCAGGCCAGGTGTGGGGGGCAGGGAGGCCGCCAGCAGGGCCAGGCAGCCAGCGAGGCTGGAAACTCCGACCCCCACGGACGCGACGGTGACCGGGTGGCGACGTGTGATGCGCTGCAGCTTGCCGAACAGCGACAAGGGACGCGCCACAATCGGATCGCCGTTGAGCCAGCGTTGCAGGTCCGCCGCCAGTTCCTTGCCGCTGGCGTAGCGCTCGGTGGGGCGTTTTTCGAGCGCCTTAAGGCAGATGATCTCCAGATCGCGGGGGATTTTGGGGTTGAGCGTTCGCGGCGGGACCGGGGCGCGAAACTGGTGCCCGGTGATCACTTCATCCAGCTTCCCCCGGTGGGGACGCTTGCCGGTGAGCAACTCGTACATCACGACGCCGAGGGAATAGACATCGCTTTGCGGGACTGAGCGTTTTCCCTGTGCCTGCTCGGGGGACATGTAGTTGACCGTCCCCATCAGGTGATTCTGCCGGCGCAGGGTGAACTCCGCATCAATCCACTGGGCAATGCCAAAGTCGGTCAGTTTGGGGATGCCATGGATGTCGACCAGAATGTTGTCCGGCTTGACATCGCGGTGGATGATGCCTTCCTGATGGGCGACATCGAGGGCGAGGGCGATTTGCCGGCAGTGATTGGCGACCAGGCTGGGATCGAGCGGGCCGTACTCAAGGAGTCTCTTGAGCGAGACGCCGTCAATGAGCTCCGACACCATGAACGTCTTGCCGTCCTGCTCGTCCAGGTCGTACAGCCGCACGATGCTGGGGTGCGACAATTGCGCGGCAATGCTGGCTTCGTGACGGGCCAGGTCGACGTTGTTGCCCAGCTCGAAGCCTTTGTCGATGGTCTTGAGGGCGACGCGGCGTTTGAGATGCGGATCAAAGGCTTTCCAGACGGTTCCAAATCCGCCGGACCCAATGATTTCGAGCAATTCGTAGCGTCCCAGCCTGCCGACGACCTTAGGGGCGAGCGCCGTTTCTGCAACGACCTTTTCGACTTCCGCCACCAGCGATTCGTAGATGGGCTTGAGACGCTCGATGGCTTCGCGAGCATCGGGGAACCGTCGGATGTATTCATCGAGGCGGGGTGACTCCCCCGATTCGGCCCGGTGCCGCAGCTCGATGAGAATCAGCCGGGTCAGGAGTGACGCCCGGTGCGCGTCCGAAGTGTCCTTGAGATACCCTGAGATGTCAGGCCGGCTGCCGGCCGCGAGTGCCATCTCAAAATCGCTGCAGGCGCGCAGTGAGCCATCGTCGTCGTCATCCCCGGCGCGAGTTATCTGATTTGACCATTCAACCACGGGGAAACCTTTTCAGCAGTCAGGTTTGAGGGCATAATCGCTGACGCTGCCTGGGCGGAGCTGTTGTGCAAGCGGAATGACCACAGGGTAGAACGTCAGGCTCTGTCCGGACCTGATTCTTACGAAAATCTGGAATCATGTCCTCGCAAACGTTAGATGATACATCGGCGGACTTTCCCGGCCACGGCATGACCACGTCGCTGTCGCTG
>JBGSIP010000826.1:0-9272 GCA_041742495.1 Planctomycetaceae bacterium | reverse complement strand
GGGGGCCGTCGCCTGCCGCGCTGCTTGAGACAGCGCGGCCGCCAGACGTTCCGGGGCGGGCTCTTCACCATACTCCCGCAGGGCTCGGACCAGTTCCTCCGTCGAGACAGAAATCAACCATTGCCACGCTGGCAAGCCGCTGGTGCCATCAAATCGCAAGTCGATGGGTGCTGTCGAGTGAAACGAGAAGCCACGCTCCATCTCGGCCAACTGATCGGAAGAGAGCCCCAGATCGACAAGCACAGCGTCGACCGGCGGCAGTCCCAATTCTTCGAGCACACGCAACAGGTCGGCATAAGACGACTGGCGGCAGATCACCCCCGCTTCATCGACAGGCAGCTTTAGGCGCGCCTTGGCTAACATCGCCGGATCCCGATCGAGGCCAATCAAGCGCCCGCCGGGCTGGATCCGCTTCCAGATCAGCACCGCATGCCCTGCTCCGCCCAGTGTGCCATCCACCACGGTCTGACCGGGGGCCAGGCGCAGCTCGGCCAAGGTCTCACGCACCATCACAGGCACGTGGACGGCAAGACCGGCGGGGGGAGTGGGTGCAGACATGAGACGGGGGCAGGCATCGTAAATAACAGAGGAGAAACATCTTGCGCCGCTTGCCGGGGGCACCGGATAACGGGCGCAGAATTTTCCTCAAGTTTCTAGGCGATTCTGCCGAAGGCGAAAAGCCTGGTTGGAACGGCCCACCGGGAAATGCAATCTCCACCCCACCGCACACGTCCCAACTCACAACCACAACGAAAAAAACGCAGCCCCTTTCGGCGAAAGAGACTGCGTCGGCACCGCCAGTCGTTGTGGTCACATCAACCAATCACGGCTGCAGAAACCAGTGCGATGCGAACTTACGGTTGGGGCGTTGTCTGGAACGGACAGGTGAAGACGTAGCGGCCGCTGGTCACCATGAACGTGCCGTCGCCGGCGACGGTGATCCCCGCTGACCCCAGGAGCTGTCCATCCAGACGCATTGCCGCCGTGTCGGTAGTCGGCAGTTTGATCCGACCGGTGGTATTGGCGGGCAATTCGACGATGGCTTCGAACTGTCCATCTGCGACCGTCCATTCGACACCGATCAATCCGCGAATGGAATCGTAGCGGGTCGCCACGTGGGAGATCGCCGGATGTTCGGGATTGCTGCCGGGTGTCGGCGGCCGGGGAGCGATGTCAATCAGCGAATACCCCGGCTCTCCGGGCTGAATTCCCGCCAGTTCCGCAAACATCCATTCCCCCACGGAACCGAATGCATAGTGGCTGAAGGAGTTCATGGACGGATTCATGAATCCGTCTTCGGTCGTGTAGCTGTTCCAGCGTTCCCAGATCGTCGTGGCTCCGTTGGCAATTTCGTAGCCCCACGACGGGAACCGCCGCGACTGCAACAGGCGTGCAGCGAGGTCATTGTGACCGGTCGCTGTCAGCGAGAAGATCAGCGGCTTGGTTCCGATGAACCCGGTTGCCATGCGGGCATCCCGGTCGATCACTAGCTTGACCAGTTGTTCCGCCAGCTTGGGCCGCAAGTCCGCAGGAACCAACTGATCATCCAGCGCGAGGGCATAGGCCGTTTGAGTGTTGACAGCCAACGTCCCATCGTCGTTCAGATAGTTGCGAGCAAACGCCTTGGCGACCTCCGCAGCGACCTTGGCAAAGTGTTGTTGTTCGTCCGTCTTGCCAAGCGCGGCGGCCATCTCGGACATCATTCGCGCCGACTTGGCAAAGTAGGCCGCGTCGACGACTTCCAGCGGGGTCTTCTCCAGCGACAGCCAGTCACCCCACTCATTGCCGATGTTGATCCCTTGAAAATACGGCGAGCTTCGTTCGCGAAAGTTCATGAATTTCTTCATGTGCGGCCAGTGGGTGGCCAGCAGTTGCACATCGCCATACGCCCGAAACAGTTGATACGGGACAATGACGCCGCAATCCATCCACGCGGTCCCAAACGCCGTCTTGCGGCTGCCATGCTGCATCGGGTACGGGGCATAAGAGGGGTAAGGCCCCTCAGGATCCTGCGATTCGACCAGATCGTCCATCCACTTGGTCATGAACGCACCGATGTCTGCCTGATAGGCGGCGGTGGCTGCATACATCTGGGCATCTCCCGTCCAGCCCAGCCGCTCGTCCCGCTGCGGACAGTCCGTGGGGACTTCGACATAGTTGGCCCGCTGCGTCCACACGATGTTGCGGAACAGTTGATTGACCATCTCGTCGGAGCAGGTGAATTCGCTCACCAGCGGCGTATCGGAATGCAGGACCAGACCCGTCACGGTGTCGAGGGCCGGTGCTTCGGTTAGTCCCGAGAGTTCGACAAATTGAAAACCGTGATAGGTAAAGGTGGGGGTCCATTCTTCGCCAGCGGGGTCTCCCGCGAGCGTGTACGTGTCGGTGGCTTTCGCCCGCCGCAGGTTTTCAGTCATCAGCCGACCATCAGGATGCAGCATCTCGCCAAACCGGGCGGTGACCACGGTGCCGGCGGCCCCCTTCAACTTCAGCCGCGCCACACCGGCGATGTTTTGCCCCAGATTGAAGATGTACACCCCGGTACTGGGGGACGTGATGGCCTGCGCAGGGATCTCCTGCGTCACGCGAACCGGTGCCCCCAGATGCGATTGCATGGTGGCCGGTCGAACGAAACCGAGTTCGACTTCGCGCGGTCCGGCAGAGTCGTGGTACGGAGCACGAATGCTGCCGCGCGACGCAGCCAGAATCGCAGATTCCCAGTTCTCACCCGGGAAACCAACCTGTGCCCAGTTGGCGAACGGCTTGAGCAGTCGACCATCGCAGGTTTCTCCCATCAACAGGTCCGCCGTCCGAATCGGTCCCGCGGACGTGACCTGCCAGGAGTCGTCCGAGTTCACCACGCTGCGACTGCCATCCGCGTACTCCAGTTCCAGTTGCACCAGCAGCGCGGGCGTTTTGCCATAGAAGTTGCGCCCCGCTTTGTGAGGACCGTAACCCACCAGCAAACCATATCCCACGTACCCGGCGTACCAGCCGTCAGCCACCACGGCACCCACCGCGTTGTCCCCGGCCCGCACCTGAGCGGTCACGTCATAGACGTTGTAGTAGGCCCGGCGGCGGTAATCCGACCAGCCGGGAGTCAGCCAGCGGTCACTCACCCGCTGTCCATTCAGATGCAGTTCGTACAAGCCCAGAGCAGAGACATACGCCATCGCACGAACGACTTGCTTGTCCGCCGTGAATTCCCGGCGATAGTGACGCGCGGGGGGCAATTCGAGTGCGTCGCGCCGATCATGCACCGGCGTTTCATCGCGCACAGAGATCCATTGCGCGGTCCAGTCAGATTCCTGGAGCAACCCCATCGACCACTCTGCTGTTTCACTCCAGGTCGACTCTTCTCCGGTTTCGTTCCAGACTCGGACGCGCCAGTGACAGGCTTGTCGGGAGGCCAGCGGTTGGCCCGCATAGGGAATCAGTACGGTGTTGCCATCCGCAACGCGGCCAGAATCCCACAGGTCCGCTTGGCCCGCGGCAAGGGCCTCCGCCGAAGACGCCACCTGAATCTGCCGTGCGGTGACGCGTTGTGCCCTCACCGCCGGATCCCCCTGCACGATCCAGCTCAGGCGCGGCGCAGTGACGTCGACTCCGTGGGGGTTTTCGAGGTACTCGCAGCGTAGCCGAGTCACCTGCAGCGGGGCAGCCACGGTGGTCGCCGCCCACAGCAGCAGGCAGAGACTGCCCAAGGAAATGACGCGACGAGACGACAAGAGCGCAGCGGTCATAAACAGTCCGGAGCCAGGGTCTTTGGAAACGGTGAATTGCGACAACGAAAACCCCGTGCAACGGAAGTCCCCGCGCCGCCACAAACATCGTCAATTGAGCCCTGAAAGCCCGCCGCACTGTGCGACATGACCGTTCACCCAGATTAACGCAGCGTCACCTGCCGCGTCATTCGTCCCACAGGGAACTTGGTGACATTCTGCAAAACTGCCGCAACGTCGCTTCCTCGACGCGCACGCAGCGCAGTTCGTTGGGTCACCAGCGACCGGCCGGCCGTTCATCGCGGAGCCGAAAAACTAGAACTCCACCGAATCGTCGTCGTCGTCGTCATCGGCGGATTTCGGGCCCGGCGATTCGCCATCGCGGTCATCATCATCGGCCGTGAGCCGGATATCTTCATCGTCGTCCGTCAGGTCGACATCATCGACCTCGATCGGTCCTTGCGTGAAGCGGCTCTGTTCTTCCTCGGCAGCACTTTGCTCGGCGGCGGCGGGCTCGCCGTCCTCAGTAAAGAGCGTACGTTGCCGTCGATCCGGCGCAGAACCGCGGGGACGGCGTGCCGGCACCTCGCCCGCATCCGGGCCCTGGCTGTCCAGAAACAGCGGCTGCTCCCACATCTCCAACTGTCGCCGCAGTGCTTTCAGATCGGTCGTGACCGTCGTAGCCCGGGTGGAGTCGCCCCGCCCTGCCACCGGTTCCATCGATTCACTCACCGGGTGCGCATGCGCGGCGACTTCGTTCGCCAACTGGTGCAGCCACTCGGGGATCTCCATCACAGAGCCAGCCGCTTCCCGGCCATAGCTTTCAATCCCCGCCCGCAGGCTGGCGAAGCGTTCCTGCCGGGTCGCCTCACTCTCCGCCGACATCGTGGGCCCCACCTGCGACAACAGCCGATGCAGCACCAGCGGACGCACAAATCGCTCGGAGAGGCGGTCCGCCAGACTTCGCAGACGCATTCCGTGTTTGCGTTCAAGCCGCCGCAACTGGCGCTCGTGGGCTTGCCCCAACTCGGCCGTCCGCTCGACCAAAAAATCTTCCCACATGGCCGCGGCATCAATGCAGCCAGCTTCCAGCAGCACCTCATGCGCAATCCGCATCGGCGTGACCTGCCAGTCGTCGCGGTCGTACGCGACCTCGGCTCGGAGGAATTCGAGAAAGCTGATCAGCTTTTCGCCATAGTCGGAATGTGCCGTCGTGCTGTTGTATTCATTGAAGCGTTCAAACTTGTCGACCAGCACTTCCAGAATCGTGCCGATCGACTCATCCACCTCTTCAAACGTAATCACACCCGATTCCAGATCGGACAGCAGATTGCGGTGATTGGCGGTCTCCTCCGGAGGCAGCAGAGAAAAACGCTGTTCCAGCTGGGCAATGAAGGCATCGGGGCCGGTGCGTGCCAGAGAACGCAAATTTCCCAACGTCATGGACTTAGTATCAAATACCAGCCGACCATAGGCGGCGATGAACCGCTCGACGTCCTGCCATTCGTTTTCCACCAGCAGCACATCGGCTGACGAAAGCCGCATTGTCGTACTGTGCTGCGACCAGAGCACGGCGTAATGCTCCAGCACCTCGCCGATCAACTGCACGAGTTCGCGTGAGGTGAAACTGCCGCGACGCCAAGAGCGCGACGAAACAATGATGTGCCACAATGCGCTGCGCAACCCCACGCGGAACAGCCGATCGAACTCCGTCACCAACCGGCGACCAGGCGTCGATTCCCGCTCCATCGACCACGCAGTCTTGTGGACATGCCACGTCTCCCGGTGCCGCCCCATCGCCGGGAGATACGTCACCAGCAGTCGCAGAATCATGTGCAGCGAGTGCGCTGCGAGCACCTGTCGCGGTTCGCCCCCATGTTCAAACGGCACATACAGCAGCGGCAATCCTCGCAATCGCTTGAGCACGCCGGGGAGATGCTCGTCAATCCAGTCGCCATCGCCGACGACCAAAGCGCGATACAAGGCGACCACGTCGAGCTTGAACGCCCGCCGTGTTTCGGCCCGCCGATCAACGGGCAACAGCGTGGCCAGCGCCCATTCCGCCTGCTGACAGGCCAGCAGTGTGCTGGAAACCATGTTCAGCAAATACAGTTTGGTTTGTTGCTGGACGTCCATTTCGGTGAACGATTCCGGATCGTCCGACAATGCGTCGACCGAATACGACACCACGTCCTGCACAAACAGATGCAGCTCTCGCTGCAGCTCGCGCGAGCGACGATACCACTGCTCAATGACTGCCAGCGTCTCGTCGGGCACCGCTCCGGGGGACTTGCCCGCAGCCAGCAGACGCTCGGCGGCAAAAATCCACAGTGCCGAAAGGGTCCGCAGAAAACGCATATGCACGTCGGTGCTGCGCTGCAGGCGTTCAATGTCCGTCAGTTCGCCGGGGTTATACGAATCCGCCAGCCCACCTTCGTCGAGTTCTTCCGAGTCCTTGAACTGCATCCCGCTGAACAACTCGGTGAGGTATTCCTCCACCGGCTCTTCGTCGGGAGCTTCGCCCGTCTCAAACTCCAGCGGCCCATCTTCCTCGTTGGGAAAATACAGGTCTTCTTCGCTCATGCCGGGCAAATCAAAGCCATCCGCGCCGTTGTCTTCGCCCTCGCGCAATTCATGCGGCAGCCGCGGGCCGCGCCACAGCGGGCCCGCATTGGCTTCCAGATAGTCAAACAGGCGGCGAATGATGCCAAACCCGTTGGTCGGGTCCGACTCCGACTCCACCAGCTTTTGCACGAGGTCCATCCACCGCAACAACAGGCTGGAGAACGACTCGAATCCCGATTCCAGACCCAGCTCTTCGGCCCGGCTGAGCCATTCCATCATCAATCCGGTGACCGCGACGTGATCTTCGCGCGTGATGAGATGGCCAATCAACTGGGCGAATGCGCCAGCCGTCTGCAGACGTCCCAGCCGCGCATGCCAGAATCGCAGGTTGCCAATCTCTTCGCCTTCGGCATGCCACTCCGCCAGCAGACCCGCCACACTGCGGGCCGATTCCAGCAGTTCGCCCCCCGAGACGCTCTGAAATTCTTCGACGGCCTGCGTGCCGTAACGATCCCAGCGCGAGGCGAGGCGATCAAACGCCAGGTCCGTCTGTTCGACCGTCTGGACATCCCCCTGAATGGCGGCTGCGGCCAGCGTCTTGCTCAGCAGATAGAACGATTCCTGAAACAGGTCGATCAACACATCGCAGCGAGTGTCCGGGACGGCATCCTCCCGCGCCACAAACAGCGCGTACTGGCCCTGAAACCCCAGGATATTCCACGGGTCGACAAAAGCGCCACATTCGATGCCACGAAACAGCAATGCTTCTGTTTCCGCCAGCAATTCGCGAGCGGGCCCTACCTGCCGCTGTTCCAGCAGCGTCTCACACGACCGGAAACGCCAGCGGATTTCGGACTCAAACCGAATGGACGGTGCCGGGATTTTCCCAGCTTCCTGCCGGCTGGCTTCAGGAAAGCCCATACGGGCATACAACAGCGCCAGCGTGCGATGCTGGATCTGCCGGGCGGATAGTTCTCCTAGCGACGCATTCACAAACTGGCGAATGTGCCCAAACGGCTGGAGAGTCTGTTTCTGTTTGGCCTTCAGACGTTCCGCCCGCGCTCCGGAGGCCGACGCCATCAGTTGATCGTAAAAGGCATCACGGGCGCGCGCAATCGGGCCGAGCAAATGCGACAGCGACGTGTTGGAATCGAACGTGTCGGGCCCTGCTCCGCTCACCGACGCCGCCATCAGCAGCGTTCCCGCGAGCGCCGTTGCGGCGTCGTACAGGGCTTCTTCTTCTCCCACACTGCGACGATTCTGCCCGACCCATTTGAGCAGTGCATCGAGCATCACCTTGCGGACCACAAAGCGATGAAAGCGTCCGTCATCGCCAATCGAATGCGGGTCCCATTCGCCAAACAGGTAGTTCGTGCGTCGCAACACGGGATGTGTGTTGTCGTAAGCCCGCAGATCCAACGCCAGTTCGTCCAGGCAATCCAGATCGAGGTAGGCGCTGAGCCGAAAATCAGCCGGCACCGACTGCAGCACCGCCACCGCATGTTCGATGAGTTGCTGATAGGGCCCCGCCGCCGCGCCGACTCCCCGCCAGAACAACGGCAGCGGGCGGTGCCGTTCGTGCCGGTAAGGCTGCATCTGTTGGCCGTTCTCCAGCACGGCAATGGGCCGATGCCCCAGGAAGTCATTCAAGGCATCCAGCACCGCCGGGACCGCCTCGTCGTCCGACAATCCACGGGACATCGCGGCGAGCGTCTCTTCGCACAGCACGCACACAAAAAACGGTTGCGCGAGGTCAGCCTTCTTCAAATGCGCCAACAGGTCGACGTGAAAATCCCAGTACGCCGGCCAGACACGCTCAAACACCAGGTGCAGAGCCCGTTCGGCTTGGGCCGAGTTTTGAAACGCCGGCTGCTCACCGCGCAACTGCTCCAGTCGGGTGTACAGTTGCCGTGGCAACTGTTTCCAGATCTGGGAAGGCTTCTGGCCAGTCAGCAGCGTGTTCCACGCCGCTCGAAAGCCACCATCGGGCGCACCGTCGCCGAAATTCAGCCCCCCGAGGATGCGTACCAGGGGGTCGTGGTCGGCTTTGGAATTCGAGGTGCCGGCGGCAGAATTGGACATACGCGTAACGATAAACCCGGCAAAGCTTTGATGAAAGTCTGAGGCCCCACATCGGAGACCCGCTTGCGCCCTCGGGAGGGCCGGCCGGCCCTCTGTCGCAGGACTGTCCAACTCGCCGTGGCGGCAGAGCTGTGTCCGCGAGCGCTGACTCCGCTCCCAAGAATATGGAAGTCAGCCTTACGGTGACAACCGGCAGCCGCGATCCGACGTCCCAGTCTGACGAGCGAAATTGGCCCTCCTGAGCACAGCCTGGGTAGTGTGCGGGGTCTGTAGAGACCAGCAGGGGCCGTCCGAATGTAGCGATTCTCCGCATTCTGCCGAAGAAGTTGACTCGGTAAGCCCTGCCGGTCCGATAGTTAAAGCGGACCGCTTTTTCGCGGCGAGGGAACCCCTTTTCCCCCGCCTGAAACTTGCTGAGGTGAGACCTTGAATCCATCAACCGGGGCCAACGCATACTTGTCCGACAGCTCCCTGTCCGGAGACAGCCCGGCAACCACGCCTGTTCGGCGGAGCGCCGGCGGGGCTACCTGGCTGTGGCCCGTTGGCGGGATCTGCTTCCTGGCTTTCTACGCTGCCCTGCACCAGTTTCCGCAGGAGCTCGGATTTCTCCACCGCTATTGCACCAGCCATCCGCTGGAGTATGTGGCCACCGGATTGTTTTGCGTCGGTGTGATTCAACTGGTGCGCAGCCTGTTACGGATTGCCGTCGCTCGTCGGGCGTTGAGTGCCGCTGAGCAGGCGGTCACCGGCGAGAATCAGGTCGACGACATGCCACAATTGGTCGAACGGTTGCCCTGGAGCGAACTTCGCGAGGCGGCCGAGCGACTGCACGATGCCGCCCGGGGTGGCCTGAGCGGAGAGCCACTGACCCTGCGAGCCGAGCAGGTGGCCGGCGAACTGGCC
>JBGSIP010000825.1:0-1600 GCA_041742495.1 Planctomycetaceae bacterium | reverse complement strand
GCGAGATTTATCCTCGGGCGTACAGCCCTTGGACCGAAGAGGAAGACCAGATCCTTTTGGCTCGCTATGAAGCCGATTGTTCAGTCAAGGACCTCGCCAAGTTCTTTGAGCGGCAAGAGGGGGCAATCTGGTCACGACTGGACAAACTTCAGCATCAAGAGAGTACGGAGAACTATCCACAATGGAAGAAGGCGCGACCGAATGCTGGAAAAACATGGTCAAGCAAGGACGACACTGAACTGCTGAAGGCGTTCGACGCGGGAGTACCAATCCCGAAGATTGCCCAATCACTTGGACGCGGCATTATTGCAGTTCAGGTGCGGCTGATCAAGCTCGGCAGGGATGCAGGGTGCATTCCCGTTCCTGCACTGGCCGCTTTCGATTAAATTTGCGCAGGTTGGCGTTGATGGGGAAGTTTCAAAAAAACGGAGGATGCCATGGACGGCAAAGTACGGACGATTCAGGAACGGTGGAAGCAGCGGACGGATTCGGCGTTTGAGCGGATGATCGCTGGCAAGAGCGTCGCGGAGTTGGAGACGATGACGCAGCGCGAGGACATGGCGGTATTGATCAGCCGCGAGCTGGCGGCATTTCTGCTTGAGGAGCAGGTGGCCTTGGACCCGGCAGTGCAGCCGAGCGAGGCCTCGTCGGCCTGCTGTCCCAAGTGCGGCCGAGCGGGGACGCCGGCAGTTCAGAAAGGGGAGGATTTGCCGGAGCGGACGGTGGTGACGCGGACCGGCGAGATTCGGGTGCGGCGGCAGCGTTGGCGATGCCCGAAGTGCCGGGTCATTTTTTTTTCCGCTCGACGTTAAGTTGCAGCTGGGCACGGAAGGCTATAGCCCGGCCGTGCTGTCGAAAGCGGTTCGTCAGGCAAGCAAAGCGGCGTCGTTTGCCGAGGCCAGCGACGACCTGCGGAACCTGGCGGACGTGGAGATCAGCGCCACGCATTTGCAGCGGATCAGCGAGCGGATCGGCCAGGAGTGGGCGGAGGTCCGCGACCAGGAGGTCGAGCAGTTTCGCGAGTCCAAGCTGGCACGGACTTACCAGGAAGCGCCGCGTGGCGTGGCGGCGGCGGTGATGCTGGACGGCGGGCGTTTGCAGACGCGTGCCGACGATCACGGGCGGGGAGTGAGCAGGGCGAGTTGGCGCGAGTCGAAAGTGGCGTGTTGCCTGACGCTGCAAACCAAAGCGGCGGGTGCAGACCCGCATCCTGAGCCTCCGGCGAAGTTTCTGGAGCCGACGACCGCGGCCCGCCTGGCTTCCGAGATCAAGCGTCGCAGTCGACCATCCGTCCGCAACGACGAGTCGAAGGATACGTCGAATCGCAAGCAGAAGAAAATGAAACGGTCGCGATGCTTGCGGCGGCGGAAACAGCATCGCACGCGAGTCCGCACGGTCATAGCCACGATGGCCAATAGCGAAATCTTCGGCTGGCAAGTAGCGGCCGAAGTCCATCGCCGCGGGCTGGACCGGGCAAAACGCAAAGCCTGCGTTTGCGACGGGCAAGCCTACAACTGGTCGGTGTACGAGATGCACCTGTTGCCTTTGGGATTTATCGCGGTCTTGGATTTCGTGCATCTGGTGGCGTACCTGCATGACG